>CALWQS010000105.1 GCA_944383745.1 uncultured Mediterraneibacter sp.
GCGCCTTTCGCCTGGCAGACACTGGCGCTTCTCCCGAGAGTGTGCACGATGAAATCGCAGATCGGCTCGGGATGGTCGCACACTACGTTGAAGTATTTCGAAAGGTTGAAGCTCTCGATGAAGGTGTCGACCATAAAGGAGCGGATCGCGAGTCCGAGGACTGAGTAGAGCCCGGTCTCGATATCGAAGATGAAAAAGCCGATGAATGTGATCAGGGCATCGGAGAGCATCAGGGCGCGTCCGATATCAAAGCTGGAATATTTTTTCAGAATCATGGCAATGATGTCGGTGCCGCCGCTGGAAGCGCCGATGTTGAACAGGATGGCAGATCCAAGCGCCGGAAGCGCGATGGCGAAGCAGAGCTCCAGCATGGGCTGGTCGGTCAGCGGACCGTCCATGGGCCAGATGCGTTCCATAGCGGAGAGTGCAAATGAGAGCAGGATACTGCAGTAGGCTGTCTTTGCCGCAAATTTTTTCCCGAGGACGAAAAGACCGATGACAAGCAGGATCATGCTTGCCGCAAGGTTGAAATCACTGGCGGAGACAAGCCCTGTTTTTGCCACAAGGACCGCAAGGCCGGTGATACCGCCGAAGGTGAAGTTGTTTGTGAATTTAAAAAAATAGGTGCCGAACGCCATGATCAGCGTGCTGAAGGTCAGAAGACAAAAATATCGGATTTTCTTTTTCATCGTGTATTGCCCCCTCTTTTGAATTATCATTTGCCTGTCTAATCGAATTGTAATCTCTGGAATCTGAAAAGTCAACGCATTAAGAAAAGGACGGAAGGAAATAATAAAGCACAGATATCTGCAGTGGCAGACACAGCATCGCAATGATTTTCAGAAGGAGGAGAAGAGCTTGGAAAAACAGCTTCCGATCAGAGATATATTTGCCAGAGAGATACTGGATTCACGGGGGAATCCGACAGTAGAAGTGGAGGTGCTGGCAGGGGAGGATATCGTCGGGACAGCGGCGGTTCCTTCCGGGGCGTCCACCGGGAAATATGAGGCGCTTGAGCTGCGGGACGGGGAAGCGCGGTACGGAGGAAAGGGAGTGGAGCAGGCGGTCGAGAATGTGAACAGCCGGCTTGCCCACGCCGTAATCGGGATGAATGTGTTCGATCAGGAGGGAATCGACCGCGCGCTGATCAAGGCGGATGGAACGGCGGACAAAAGCCGGCTCGGTGCGAACGCGCTCCTGGGAGTCTCTCTGGCGGCGGCACACGCTGCCGCGAAGGCGCTGAAGCTTCCGCTCTACCGCTATCTGGGAGGAGTGCGGGCGAAACAGATGCCCGTCCCTATGATGAATATCTTGAATGGGGGAGTCCATGCGGATAACACGCTGGATATCCAGGAGTTTATGATTGTGCCTGCGGGCGGGGAGAGCTTCCGCGAGCGGCTGCGCATCTGCGCGGAGGTCTACCATGCGCTGAAAAAGGTTTTAAAGGACAGAGGGATGAATACGTCGGTGGGGGATGAAGGGGGATTTGCCCCGGATCTGAAGGACACGAAGGAGGCGCTCAGGACGCTGCGGGAGGCGGCGGAGAAGGCGGGATACCGGATGGGAAGAGATATCCGCATCGCATTGGACGCGGCCGCATCGGAGCTCTATGACGGAGAAAGCGGAAGGTACAGGTTCCCGGGAGAGAGCAGGATGCAGGGGCGCGCTGTGGAGCGGACGGCGGATGAGATGATCGCATACTATGAGGACCTTATATCGGAATTTCCGATCTGTTCTATCGAGGACCCGCTTGACCAGGAGGACTGGGAGGGCTGGCGCAGGATCACGGAATGCCTGGGCGGGAGGGTACAGCTTGTCGGGGACGACCTGTTTGTGACCAGTACGGAACGGCTGAAGAAAGGGATTGAGATGGGCGCGGCGAATGCGATCCTGATCAAGGTCAATCAGATCGGCACGCTCACAGAGGCGTTCGAGGCTGTGAAAATGGCGCAGGACGCCGGATACAGCACGATCATCTCGCACCGTTCGGGGGAGACAGAGGATACGTCGATCGCGGATATCGCCGTCGCGTTCAACACCGGACAGATCAAGACCGGCGCGCCGTGCCGCTCAGAGAGAGTGGCGAAGTACAACCGGCTGCTCAGGATCGAGGAGAAGATGGAAGAAGGCGCTGTTTCCAATTGAAATGATATTGACAAAAAGAAGAGAGTCCCGTACTATTGTATTAAATATATAATACAATAGCGCGGGGCGTTTTTTTTGATGCGGAAGCCTGCGCCCAAGCGAAAATATTTGCAAGGCGGCCTGCTCTGCGGAGCAGACTGCACAGGAGGAGAGCATGGACAAAGAGATGAACAAGAGAGAGAAAGAGGATATTGTGTATGAGAAGCTGTCGAAACGCGCGCTCCACTGCATGTATGCGGCGGATATCGTGACGGGACTCATCATCCTGGCGGTCATCGGAGCAGTCAACTATTTCTGGCTGTTCCCGAAGCAGATAGAGGCGGGAAAATGGATCTCACTGGCGCTTGCCATCCTGCTTCTGCTGGAAGTGCTGATCAGTCCGTATTTCCGGTATCACAGGTACCGCTACAGCATCAATGACGAGTGTATTGATATTATAGAAGGATATCTGTTTGTGAAGCGGAATATTGTGCCCATCGAGAGGCTGCACAAGCTTCAGACCGCGAAGGGACCGATCGACCAGATCTTCGGAGTTGAGAAGGTGGTTGTGACGACGGGAGGAGGCGATGTGACGATCTCCTTCCTGGAGGAAGAGCGGGCGGAGCAGATCGCGGAAAGCCTGCGGAGGCGAATCAATGAGATCGTGAAGGAGCAGAGGGCAGAAGATGGAAGAGAATAAAAACAGAAGATTTCGCAACCATATCTCGATCGTGGCGGAACAGGTCGGCGGAGGGATAGTCGCCATTGGCGCTGTGCTTTTGGTGAATCTTCTCCAGGAAGCCGATGAGCTGTCGGGAGAGGATCTGTCTGCCGTGACGGGCAGGGGTTCCCTGATCATGGCTGTAATCCTGCTGTTCCTTGCGGCAGGCATTGTGAACAGGATCTTTGTATGGGCGAAAACCTACATATCTATTGAAGAAAACGCCGTCGTGATCGAGCGGGGGACGATGAATAAGAAGAAAAATACCATCGGTATCAGGAATATTTCCAATATCAACCTGGAGCAGAATCTGTTCGAGATGCTCCTGGGCACCTGCAAGGTGAAGATGGATACGAACAGCAGGTCAACCGCAGACAGCACGGATGTGAAGATCGTGCTGAAGAAAGCGGACGCCGAGCGGTTCAAGCAGGAGATCACGAGGAAGATGCAGGCTGCGGAGCGGGCGGCCGCAGTGCAAAGCGGTATGGCGGCGGAAAATGAGCAAAAGGAAAATGCGGCATCAGTGTGCGGGGCAGCCCGGGAAGCCGGGCCGTATGCGGCGCAGGAGGAAGAGGCGTATGACTTTCATGCAGAATTTGGAGATGTTTTCCAGCACGGTCTGTTCTCAATTAATATTTTCTCAATGATCATTCTGATCCTCGGCATCGCCGGAGCCGTCGTGACAGCGGTCAGGATACTCGGACAGCCAGACCTTATGACGTCTGTGCTCAGCGCTGCTGCAGGCGCTGTGGCTGCAGGCGCAGTCTTTCTGTCGGCTCTGTGGGACACAGTGAAGGATTTTATCCGGTACTATGATTTCCGCGCGAAGCGCAGAGGGGAAAGGATTTTCATACGGTATGGCTTCCTGAAGAAGGTAGAGTATACGATCCCCGTGGATAAGATCCAGGCGCTGAAGGTGCGCCAGTCCCTTGTGGCCCGGCTCTTCGGGCGTTATATGGCGGAGATCGTGAATGTGGGAATGGGAGACGACAAGGACGAGAGGAACTCTTTCCTCGTGCTGTATTCGACGAAGGAACAGCTTCGGGAGCGCCTTGCCCTGCTTCTCCCGGAATTTGCGGAGACAGTGGAGCTGGAGACGGAACGGATGCCGGGCAGCGCCTGGGCTGCGTGGATCAGCCCGCTGGCGGTATGCTGTGCGGCGGCGGCAGCCTGCGGGGGAGTCTGCGCGGAGCTCTGGCCGCAGTATGCAGCTTTCATCTGGATCGGAGCCTGCGTGTTCCTCCTGCTTGTGCTGACGGGGATGCTTCTGAAGTACAGGACGGACGGAATCGGGGCGGATAAGAACTTCCTGAAGCTCTGCCACGGCTATTTCGGGCGGAATTATATCTCGGTCAGATACAGGAATATCCAGTATGCGGAGTTCCGGCAGAGCTTTATCGCCAGGGCATGCGGCATACAGAAAGGGGAGATCCATCTGCTTGCGTCGTCGGCTGATGCTGCGCATAATATTCCGTATTTCAAAGGGGACGCGGCGGAGAAGATCCGCAGGGGCATGCTGGAGAGAAGCTGATTTTGCTTTTAAAGTTGACAGGTTGGTGTTATACTATGTGGTATGAACGCCGGGAAGCGGATGCAGGGCGTCCGCTTTCTTTATGCAATACTGCGGGAAAATTTGATGAAAAGGAGATTACGGCATGAGTATTTATGACCTGACAGCGTATGAAGTAATTCAGAAGGAAGACCTGTCGGATATCAAATCCCAGGGCTTCCTTTTAAAACATAAAAAGAGCGGGGCGAGGATCCTGCTTATGGAAAATGACGACGAGAACAAGGTGTTCTACATCGGATTCCGCACGCCGCCCTCTGACAGCACGGGAGTTCCTCACATTATGGAACATTCCGTTCTGTGCGGTTCGAGAGACTTCCCGGTGAAGGATCCGTTTGTGGAGCTGGTGAAGGGATCGCTCAATACATTCCTGAACGCCATGACTTATCCGGACAAGACAGTGTATCCGGTGGCGAGCTGCAATGACAAGGATTTTCAGAACCTGATGCATGTGTACATGGACGCGGTGTTCTATCCGAATATCTATCAGCATGACGAGATCTTCCGTCAGGAGGGCTGGAGCTATAAGCTGGATCAGCCAGACGGGGAGCTGACGGTCAGCGGAGTCGTCTACAATGAGATGAAGGGAGCGTTTTCCTCACCGGAAGGCGTGCTGGACCGGGTGATTCTGAACACGCTGTTCCCGGATACCTCTTATGCAAATGAATCCGGCGGAGATCCGGATGTGATCCCTGAGCTGACGTACGAGCAGTTCCTGGATTTCCACAGAAAATATTATCATCCGTCCAACAGCTACATCTATCTGTACGGCGATATGGATATGGAGGAGAAGCTTCGCTGGCTGGATGAAAAATACCTGTCCGACTTTGACACTGCGGAAGTGGATTCTGAGATACAGTACCAGGAGCCTTTCAGCGAGATGCGCGAGGTGGTGAAGGAGTATTCCATCACCAGCGGCGAGAGCGTGGAGGATAAGACCTATCTGTCCTGGAATAAGGCGATCGGCACGTCCCTGGATGAGAAGCTTTATCTGGCTTTCCAGATCCTGGATTATGCGCTTCTGTCCGCGCCGGGTGCGCCTCTTAAGAAAGCGCTGGTCGATGCGGGGATCGGCAAGGATATCATGGGCTCCTATGACAACGGAGTGTATCAGCCGCTGTTCTCTGTCATCGCCAAAAATGCAAATGTGGAGCAGAAGGAAGAGTTCATCCGCGTGATCGAGGATACCCTGCGGGGGATCGCGGAGAACGGTATGGATAAGAAGGCGCTCCGTGCAGGGATCAATTATTATGAGTTCCGCTTCCGGGAGGCTGATTTCGGGAATTATCCGCGGGGGCTGATGTACGGACTTCAGCTTTACGACAGCTGGCTGTATGATGAGACGAAGCCGTTCATCCACATGCAGGCGATCCCGACCTTTGAGTTCCTGAAGAGTCAGGTGGACACAGGATATTTTGAGGGACTGATCAGGAACTATCTCCTGGACAACACCCACGGAGCGGTCGTCATCATCCGGCCGGAGCAGGGGCGCACCGCGAGGATGGACAGGGAGCTGGCGGAGAAGCTTCAGGCGTACAAGGAAAGCCTTTCGCCGGAAGAGGTGCAGAAGCTGGTGGACGATACGCATGAGCTGGAGCAGTATCAGGAGGAAGAGTCCAGCCCGGAGGACCTGGCGAAGATCCCGGTCCTTAAGAGGGAGGATATTTCCAGGGAGATCGCGCCGATTTACAATGACGAGATGGAGATCGGCGGCGTGAAGCTGGTACACCACAATGTAGAGACGAACGGCATCGGCTACGTGACGATGATGTTCGACCTGTCCGGCATCCGCGAGGAGCTGCTTCCTTATGTGGGGATCCTCCAGAGCGTGCTGGGGATCATAGACACAACTAATTATGAATATGGCGAGCTGTTCAACGAGATCAACATCCATACCGGCGGGATCGGGACTTCCCTTGAGCTTTATACGGATGTGACGAAGGTGAAGGAAAAGGAGTTCCGCGCAACCTTTGAGATGAGAGGAAAAGCGCTCTATCCGAAGATGGACGTGCTCTTCTCCATGATGCGGGAGATCCTGATGGAGTCCCGGCTGGATGATGAGAAGCGGCTGAAAGAGATTCTTGCAATGCTGAAGTCCCGGCTGCTGGCATCGTTTTTGTCATCCGGGCATACGACGGCCGCGCTGCGCGCGCTGTCCTACACATCTCCGATGTCAAAGTTCAAGGATGACACGGACGGCATCGGCTTCTATGAAGCGGTGAAAGTGATTGAAGAAGATTTTGAAGGGCAGAAGGAGACGCTGATCCGGAACCTGAAGGAGATCGCGCGGCGGATCTTCCGTGCGGACAACCTGATGCTCAGCTATACATCGTCGGAAGAAGGACTGGAGCCTATGACGAAGGCATTTGCAGCGGTAAAGGACAGCCTGTATACCGGCGGAGAGATGACGGACGAGGCATGCGTCCTCCACTGCAGGAAGCGCAACGAGGGATTTAAGACGTCTTCAAAGGTGCAGTATGTGGCGAGAGTCGGCAATTTCATCGACGGCGGACAGAAATACAGCGGCACACTGCAGATCCTCAAGGTCATTCTCGGATATGATTACCTGTGGCAGAATATCCGCGTAAAGGGCGGCGCTTACGGCTGCATGAGCAATTTCAATAGGATCGGTGACGCATACCTTATCTCGTACCGCGATCCGAACCTGGAGCGCACGATGGAAGTGTATGAGGGAGTGGTCGATTACCTGAAGAACTTCAACGTGAGCGACAGAGACATGAATAAGTTCATCATCGGCACGATGAGCAGCCTGGACCGCCCGATGAACCCGGCGGCGAAGGGAGCCCGCTCGATGAACCTGTATATGAACCGCGTCTCCGAAGAGATGATCCGCAGCGAGCGCGGGCAGATCCTTGACGCACAGCAGGACGATATCCGCGCGCTGGCGGATGTGGTGAAGGCGATGCTGGACCAGAACCTGCTCTGCGTGATCGGAAGCGAAGAGAAGATCGAAGAACAGAAAGACATGTTCCTTGAAGTAAAAACACTCAGCTAATTGTTAAAAAACTGTGAAAGGGGACGTAGTAAAATTCAATTTCACTACGTCCCCTTTCACAGAAAATTCACAAAAGGAGTCAATATGAAAGAGAATTTTAAGTCCGGGTTTGCCACGCTGATCGGCAGGCCGAACGTAGGAAAATCTACGCTTATGAACCATCTGATCGGACAGAAGATCGCGATCACCTCGAATAAGCCGCAGACGACGCGAAACAGGATTCAGACTGTGCTCACCACAGAGGACGGCCAGATCGTGTTTGTCGATACACCGGGCATCCACAAGGCGAAGAATAAGCTTGGCGAGTACATGGTCAACATTGCCGAGCGCTCGCTAAATGAAGTGGACGTGGTGCTCTGGCTGGTCGAGCCGACCACTTTTATCGGCGCAGGCGAGCGACACATCATCGATCAGCTGAAAAAAGTGAAGACGCCGGTCAT
>CALWQS010000106.1 GCA_944383745.1 uncultured Mediterraneibacter sp.
CCTGCAAGTTTTGCTGTGAATCCTGACAGGAAGTAGTACTCTGTCTGCTCAGGTGTCAGAACAGATACCGGAGGAAGCACTCCGAACGCATCTGCTGACAGGAAGATCACGTTCTTCGCTGCCGGAGCTGCTGATACCGGGCGAACAATCTTCTCGATATGGTCGATCGGATAGGATACACGTGTATTTTCTGTCACGCTCTTGTCATGGAAGTCAATATGTCCCTCTGCGTCCAGCGTAACGTTCTCAAGAAGCGCGTTTCTCTTGATTGCATTGTAGATGTCCGGCTCAGACTCTTTGTCAAGGTCGATAACCTTCGCGTAGCATCCACCCTCAAAGTTGAATACTCCGTTGTCATCCCAGCCGTGCTCGTCGTCTCCGATGAGAAGTCTCTTCGGATCTGTGGACAGCGTTGTCTTGCCTGTTCCGGAAAGTCCGAAGAAGATAGCTGTGTTCTCGCCGTTCATATCTGTATTGGCTGAGCAGTGCATGGAAGCGATTCCCTTCAGCGGCAGATAGTAGTTCATCATAGAGAACATACCTTTCTTCATCTCTCCGCCGTACCATGTATTCACGATAACCTGCTCGCGGCTTGTGATGTTGAACATAACAGCTGTCTCAGATCTCAGCCCCAGTTCTTCATAGTTCTCTACCTTAGCCTTGGAAGCGTTGTAAACAACGAAATCCGGCTCGAAGTTCTCCAGCTCTTCTGCTGTCGGCTGGATGAACATATTCGTAACAAAGTGAGCCTGCCATGCAACTTCCACGATAAAGCGGATCGCCATACGTGTGTCTTTGTTTGCGCCGCAGAATGCATCTACAACAAACAGCCTCTTGTTGGAGAGCTCTTTCTTAGCGATCTCTTTTACTGCGTCCCATGCTTCCTGGCTTGCCGGGTGGTTATCATTCTTGTACTCGTCAGATGTCCACCATACAGTGTCTTTGGAGTTCTCATCCATTACAATGTATTTGTCTTTCGGGGAGCGGCCTGTGTAGATACCAGTCATAACATTGACT
The DNA here is from genome assembly GCA_944383745.1 of uncultured Mediterraneibacter sp. GTDB lineage: Bacteria > Bacillota > Clostridia > Lachnospirales > Lachnospiraceae > Mediterraneibacter. The sequence continues at coordinate 1,018 of CALWQS010000106.1, forward strand.
GCTCCAAGCTCGCTGACCTGTCCTTTGTCATATCCTTCAAGATTCGGATTTGTCTCTTCCTCGAAAAGCATCTCGTAAGAAGGATTGTGGACGATTTCTGTAGTTCCCGTAATACCATACTGAGTTAAATCAATATTTGCCATACTACGCTCAACCTCTTTCTTTCTCTAAGTATATTTTGGAGATCAGTGTCACACTCTCCAATGTGTTCCCATTATACCGAAAATCAAAAAAAAAATCAACCTGATTTTTTTATACATTTTGAAAGAAATTTTTGACTTATATTCATTTTTCTTCGTTCAATCTCGTAAAAATCGTTTGATATCCGCCAAAAAATGCAGGATTCGAACTCGAATCCTGCATTTCTCCGCCTTTTATTAAAAAATAGTCAATTTTTTATCAATCTTTTGGTTATTTTTTCACTATGTCTTGCAGAGCGCCGCATGCTTTTCGGATAAAAGAGCCGTTCCCGCCTGCCTTCTCAGAACATCTCCGGCAGAAGCTCTGCCAGCGTAAACACCCTGTACTCATCCGCAGATTTCCCGCAGATGACCTGAAATGTATCCGGGTCGCAGAACTCCGCCATTACCTGCCGGCATACGCCGCAGGGGTAGCACCAGACAGTCTCATTCTCTCCGCCTACGACAGCGATGGCTGTAAAACTGCGTTTTCCCTCGGACACCGCCTTAAAGAACGCAGTCCTCTCTGCGCAGTTGGTCGGTCCGTATGCCCGGTTTTCAATATTGCAGCCGGTATAGACAGTCCCGTCACTGCAGAGCAGCGCCGCGCCGACACGAAAATGTGAATACGGGCTGTAGGAATACTCCCTGGCTGCTGCCGCCGCCTCAATCAGGCTGCTGTATTCTCTCTCTGTATAAGTATCAGACATTTCCTTCTCCTTTATTCCCTGATGCATAACAGCCCTATACTCCGAGGATCTCTTTTACCGTATCCTTCATCCTGTCTGCGTCGCACTCACGGCTGTGCCTGATCTCTGCGCTGCGGATCTCCTCGATAGCGTTCGGGATCGGAGTCCCCGATACTCTGTTCAGTTCATCGATCAGCTCAAACTCATCTGCGGACGCATATTTCTCATCGATCGCGCTCATCACGCTGTGGATAAACTTGTACGGGCTTGCGGTAGAAGCGATGAGGCACTTCTTCTCATCCCCGCTGTCTTTTCTGTACTTCGCGCACACACTGGCGGCAACCGCCGTATGGGTATCCATCACGTATCCCGTGCGCTCATATGTGCGGCGGACCGTCTCGCCTGTCTCTTCCTCTGTGGCATATCCGCCCACAAAATCCTCCAGCTTTTCCTTCATCTCCGGCGTGATCTCATATTTTCCCTTCTCCCTGAGCTGGGCCATGAGCTCTGCATTTTTCTCCGCGTCCTGTCCCGCGATTGTATAGATCAGTCTCTCCAGGTTGCTGGAGATCAGGATATCCATGGACGGGGAAGATGTGAGGATAAACTCTCTGTTCCTGTCATATACACCTGTCCTGAAGAAATCAAACAGGACTTTATTTTCATTTGAGGCGCAGATCAGTTTCGCGATCGGCACTCCCATCTGCTTTGCATAATATGCCGCAAGAATGTTTCCGAAATTTCCTGTCGGGACCGTCACATTGATCTCTTCTCCCGCTGCGATCTCCTCATTCTGGAGCAGCTTCGCATAGGCATAAACATAGTACACAACCTGCGGAACAAGGCGCCCGATGTTGATCGAATTAGCGGACGAGAACTGACAGCCCGCATCCTCCAGCTCTTTCTCCAGCTCCCTGTCCTCGAACAGCGCCTTCACGCCGCTCTGCGCGTTGTCAAAATTTCCGTGGATCGCCACAACAGAGGTGTTCTCTCCCTTCTGTGTCACCATCTGCAGTTCCTGCACGCGGCTGACCCCGCCCTTCGGATAGAATACGATGATCTTTGTACCCGGCACGTCGGCAAATCCCGCCAGAGCCGCCTTTCCCGTATCGCCGGAGGTCGCCGTGAGGATGACGATATCGTTGCTGACATTGTTCTTCTTTGCCGCAGTCGTAAGCAGGTGCGGCAGGATAGAAAGCGCCATGTCCTTGAACGCGATCGTCGCCCCGTGGAACAGCTCAAGATGATATACATCTCCGACCTTGACAAGCGGCGCGATCACCTCCGTGTCGAACTTAGAATCATATGCACGGTCGATACAGCTCTTCAGCTCTTCTTCCGTAAAATCCGTCAGGAACTGCTTCATCACCGCGTATGCAGTCTCCTGATATGTCATATCCTTCAGGCCGTCCATCGTGACGTCCAGCTTCGGGATATACTCCGGGACGAACAGTCCCCCGTCCTCCGCTAATCCTTTCAGGATCGCTTCAGATGCAGTAACCTTCCTGTCATTGTTTCGTGTACTTTTGTATAATAGATTCATTTTTCTGTCCTCTTTTTTCTTTTAACGGTTTACTGTCCTGAATTATAGCACAGGTCATACTATCGGCGCAAGCCGGGAGTATCCTTTCCCGGCGCGCGCTCTCTCACAGGCTCACGCGCGTTTTCCGCCTGTTCTTCCTTTCCTGATAAAAATAGACACAAATCCGCACACTGCCATCAGCACCGGATAAATCAGGTACGGAATAATGGCAAAAGGCGTAAGTCCGGTCAGCGTAGCCGCCGAGAGAAGCTGCGCCCCATAGGGAATCAGCCCCTGTCCCACAGAAGCGTAAATATCCAGCATAGATGCGGACCTTTTCGGATCTACTCCGTATTCGTCGCTGATTTCTTTCGCAATCGGTCCCGCCATAACGATCGCGACCGTATTGTTCGCCGTACAGAGATCCACGAAAAGCGTCAGAAGAGCGATTCCCGCCTCAGCGCCTTTTGCTCCTTTTATCCTGCTCCGGATCAGATTCAGGATGAACTGGATTCCTCCGTACTCTTTCACCAGAGAAACAATACATGCAACAATAATCGAAATCACCGTAATGTCGTACATGGAAGTTACGCCGTCTCCTACCACGGTAAACATTTCCGAAACGGCGATGTTTCCTGCCGCCACACCGACAGCCAGCGAGATAACGATTCCTCCGATCAGGACAAGAAATACATTGATCCCGATCAGCGCTCCGACAAGGACGACAAGATAGGGGACAACTTCCCACATACTGTACTCAAGGTCAGTACCCACCTCATAGCTGGCTCCCCGCGTGATCAGCCAGAAAAATATAATCGTCACAACAGCCGCCGGCAGCACGATGAAAAAGTTTGCCTTGAACTTGTCCCTCATCTCGCATCCCTGTGTCTTTACAGCCGCGATCGTCGTATCCGATATCATCGACAGATTGTCCCCGAACATCGCTCCGCAGACAACCGCCGCAATGCAGACCGGAAGCAGAAAGCCCGTCTTTTCGCTGATGCCCGTCGCGATCGGCGCAAGAGCCGCTATGGTGCCCATAGATGTCCCCATGGAAACCGAGATGAAACACGCGATCACGAACAGGCCTGCCACGACAAAGTGCGCCGGGATCAGAGACAGTCCGAGATTGACTGTGCTGTCCACGCCTCCGGCAGCTGTCACCGCACCTGAGAATCCGCCTGCGCAGAGGAAGATCAGGCTCATCGTAATGATATTTTCTTCTCCCACTCCCTCTGCGATCACCTTCATCTTCTCCCCGAAGCTCAGCTTCGGATTCTGAAGGAACGCCGCGAACAGCGCGATCAGGAACGCCACGATCGCCGGCATTGCATAAAAATCTCCAAAAATGATCCCCGCCCCAAGGAAGATCACCAGAAAAACACCGATGGGAATGAGCGCCCGTGCCCTCCCGTTTTCTTTTTCCTTCTCCATACTCTTTTTCCTCTCATTTTCTTTGTTTTATTGCTGCAGCAGCACCGGTGCGTTTTTCTCCGGCTGTCCGCCGCTCTTGATGACCGCGCCTGTCAGGACCGGCATGATAAACATCATCGCCGGCATATATCTGAAACAGCTCGTCCCGCTGGCCGGCGAAACTACGCTGACCAGAAGGAGGTCTCTCCGTTATATCTCATATCCTGCAAAGCAAAAGGGGATGCAAATCTGCTTTGTCATCCCCTTATATGGCAGCACACTGCTCGGGCGCTGCATTCCTTTTTACTTTTTCTTGCTGTTCGTATAATTCACAAGCCCGCCTGCCGCGATCAGCTTCTGCATAAATTCCGGGAACGGCTGTCCCTGGTATTCTGTTCCCTTTGTGCGGTCATAGATCTTGCCGCTGTCAAAGTCCACTTCTACCTCGTCGCCGGCCTCGATCCCCTTCGCCGCCTCCGGGCACTCAATGATCGGAAGGCCGATATTGATGGCGTTGCGGTAGAAAATCCTTGCAAATGTCTCGGCAATGATGCAGCTCACGCCCGCTGTCTTCAGGCAGAGAGGCGCATGCTCCCTGGAAGACCCGCAGCCGAAGTTCTTGTTCGCCACGATCAGGTCGCCGGGTTTTACCTTTTTCACAAAATCCGGATCAATGTCCGCCATGGCATGGCTGGCAAGCTCCTGCGCGTCAAATGAGTTCAGGTATCTTGCCGGGATGATCACGTCTGTGTCTACATTGTCCCCATATTTAAAAACATGTCCCTTTGCTCTCATTCTGCCTCACCTACTTTCTCCGGATTTGCGATATATCCTGCGATCGCGCTTGCAGCCGCCACTTCCGGCGATGCAAGGTAGATCAGGGAATCTACATGCCCCATACGTCCTACAAAGTTTCTGTTCGTCGTGGATACGCACTTCTCTCCCGCAGCCATGACGCCCATGTGTCCGCCCATGCACGGACCGCAGCTCGGCGTGTTGACCGCGCATCCCGCGTCCACAAAGATGTCCAGCAGTCCTTCTTTGATGCATTCCTTGTAGATCTTCTGTGTGGCCGGGACGACCATGACGCGCACATCCGGGTGTACGGTATGTCCCTTCAGGATCGCCGCCGCTTTCCTCATATCCTCCATGCGTCCGTTTGTGCAGGAACCGATGACGACCTGGTCGATCTTGATGGGCTCCATCGCCTCCACCTCGTCGATGGTTTTTGCATTTCCCGGAAGGTGGGGGAACGCGACTGTCGGGCGCACCTCAGAGAGATCGATGGTGACCACTTCATCGTACTGCGCATCCTCATCCGCCTCGTAAATGGTGTACGGCTTTTTGGAGTGCTCCTTCATGTACGCTTCCGCCTTCTCATCCACCGGGAAGATCCCGTTCTTCGCGCCTGCCTCGATGGCCATATTCGCCATCGTAAAACGGTCGTCCATGGAAAGGTTCGCGATCCCGTCTCCGGTGAACTCCATGGATTTATAGAGAGCTCCGTCCACGCCGATCTTTCCGATGATGTGGATGATGATGTCTTTTCCGCTCACATATTTCCCCGGCTTCCCTGTCAGGACGAACTTGATCGCGCTGGGCACCTTGAACCAGATCTCGCCGGTCGCCATGCCCGTTGCCACGTCCGTTGTGCCCATTCCTGTGGAGAACGCGCCGAGAGCTCCGTATGTACAGGTGTGGGAATCCGCGCCGATGATGCACTCGCCCGCAACGACAACGCCCGCCTCCGGGAGGATGGCATGCTCCACGCCGGATTTGCCCTGCTCAAAGTACCAGGTCAGCCCCTGCTCCTTTGCGTACTCGCGGATCGCCTTGGAGTTCTCCGCAGATTTGATATCCTTGTTCGGCGTAAAATGATCCGGTACAAATACCACTTTATCCTTGTCAAATACATGATCTGACATCTGTTTGATGATCGGCAGTGCCATCGGTCCTGTGATGTCATTTGCCATGACCACGTCAAGCTTCGCCTCGATCAGCTGGCCCGCCTCGACAGAATCAAGCCCGGCGTGGGCTGCCAGGATCTTCTGCGTCATTGTCATTCCCATGTTAAAACACCTCCTGAAATTGTGAAAATTCTGTGTTTGGGGACGTAGTCATTTTCAATTTTACTACGTCCCCAATTGACATTTGCCCTGTCCCTTTTTTTACTTTTTCGCAATGTATCCTTTCGCTGTCAGAGCCTCTGCGCACAGCACCGCGCCGCCTGCCGCGCCTCTGACTGTATTGTGTGACAGTCCGATGAATTTGAAATCATACATGCTGTCCTCTCTTAAGCGTCCGATGGACACGCCCATTCCATTCTCGTAGTCTACGTCCAGAGTTACCTGCGGGCGGTTGTCCTCCTCGAGGTACTGGATGAACTGCTTCGGAGCGCTCGGAAGCCCTGCCTCCTGCGGGAAGCCTTTGAAGTTTACAAGCTTTTCGATGAGCTGTTCTTTTGTCGGCTTTTTCTCAAAGTTGATGAACACTGCCGCTGTATGGCCGTTCAGCACCGGAACGCGCACGCACTGGCATGTGATCTTCGGAAGTTCTGCTTTTACAATCTCTCCGTTCTCCACTTTGCCGAGCACGCGGAGCGGCTCCTGCTCGCTCTTCTCTTCCTCGCCGCCGATGAAGGGGATGATGTTCCCGACCATCTCCGGCCAGTCTTTGAATGTCTTTCCTGCGCCTGAGATTGCCTGGTATGTGGTAACGACCAGCTCCTTCGGTCCAAATTCTTTCCATGCGGCAAGGCACGGAGCGTAGCTCTGGATGGAGCAGTTCGGTTTTACCGCGATGAATCCGCGTGTTGTGCCAAGGCGTTTCTTCTGGTCCGGGATCACATCGAAATGCTCCGCGTTGATCTCCGGCACTACCATCGGCACGTCCGGAGTCCAGCGGTGCGCGCTGTTGTTGGATACGACCGGAGTCTCTGTCTTCGCGTATGCTTCCTCGATCGCTTTGATCTCGTCCTTGCTCATATCTACTGCGCTGAATACAAAATCAACCGTAGATGCAAC
>CALWQS010000107.1 GCA_944383745.1 uncultured Mediterraneibacter sp.
TGCCCTTTATATGAATGCCTTTATATAATATGTTTCTTCTTAAAGATGAACAGACAAATCAGAATGACAACAATACTAAGGCAGACTACCCACGGATAACCGTCGTCAAGCCCCGGCATATCCCTGAAATTCATCCCATACCACCCAGTGATCAATGTCAGCGGGAAGAAGATCGTGGACAAGACGGTCAGGAACTGCATATTGCTGTTCTGGCGCGCATCGATCTGCGCCTGATACGCCTCCTTCACCTGCTGCGCATATTCCAGCAGATGTCCGGTGCGGCTCATCAGCCGGTCCGCACGGTCCGTCAGCGTGCCGAAATATTTCAGCTGCTTCTTCAGGAAGAAGCCGTTCTCATTCTCTTCCAGCGCCTTCGTCAGATCCATGATCTCATCATAATAGCTTCGCAGGTTCAGCAGTTCTCTCCGGATAGGCATCAGCTTGCTTTGGAAATTGGCGATATGTTCCTGGCTCACATCCTCCTCCATGCGGAGCAGGCGCCTCTCATATGCCACGAGCATCTCCAGGTCGCGGCTGATAAACTCTGCGATATAGTTGTAGAGAAACCTTTCCTTCGTTTCGCCCTGATGCGTCCGTTTTCTCTGTATCCTCCGGACAAGCCGCTGGGAGAAATCCTCATCGTCCACGATCACAACATTCGTTCTGTTCACAAAAAAATACATTCTATACCGGCTGCCGAGCACGTCGAGAAGCTTCGGAATACAGAGCGTTCCAACCACACAGTCCTGCTGATTCTCCAGGCGGCAGAACCCGATCCTTGCAATCTGAATCTCATTTTCACAGATAATCCCCGCCTTTGCCAGGACTGCGTCTGCATGCCTGGAATCCGTGATGAAAACCGCCGGGACCGGTTCTGCTTCCCACGCCTCCATATCGACAGGCGTCAGCTGCTCACCAAACTGATATATCATTCTGCCACCATATCTCTGGACGCTGTCCGCTCAGCCGCCTTGTCATATGCCTCCTGGTACAGCGCTTCCTGTGAATTGACCGGCTCTCCTTCGCACGGTACAAGGGTATAGTTCCCGTCCGAGCCTTCTATACGCGCCTTCTTATTATCGCTCAGCATCAGGTCAAACATGGCCTGGATGCGCTCTTTCAGCGCCTGCGCGCAGACAGGTGCGGCCACCTCTACTCTCTTCACCGTATTTCTTGTCATAAAATCAGCGGAAGAGATATAGTATTTCCTGTTCTCTCCGCACCCGAATATATAGATTCTCGAATGCTCGAGAAATCTTCCGACGATACTGACAACACGGATATTCTCCGTCTCGCCTTTCACTCCCGGGATAAGGCAGCAGATGCCGCGGATGACCATGTCAATACGCACTCCCGCCCGGGACGCCTCGATCAGTTTGTCGATGAGCTTTTTGTCAGTCAGAGAGTTCAGCTTCAGGCCGATATATGCGTCTCTGCCGTTCTTCTTATTCTGAATCTCGTCCTCGATCATATCGATGATCCTGGACTGGAGACACTTCGGAGCGACAAGGAGATGCTCTGACTCCTCCACCGTCTCCCCTTTGGCAAGCGCCTGGAACACTCTGGCAGCGTCCGTCCCGATCTGCTCATCCGCTGTCATGAGCGAAAGATCCGTATACAGCCTCGCCGTCTTCTCATTATAGTTTCCGGTTCCGATCTGCGTGATATACTCGATGCCGTCTTTTCCTTTCTTCGTGATCAGGCACAGCTTGGAGTGCACCTTATACCCCTCCAGTCCGTAGATGATCTGGCATCCCGCCTTCTCCAGCATTCTGGACCAGCGGATATTGTTCTCCTCGTCAAAGCGGGCCCTGAGTTCTACCAGCACCACGACCTCTTTCCCGTTCTCAGCCGCCTCGCAGAGCGCCTCAACGATCTTGCTCTGCTTCGCCAGGCGGTACAGGGTCATCTTGATAGAGACTACACTGTCGTCCTCAGCGGCCTCGTTCAGCATGTTGAGGAACGGGCGGATCGACTCATACGGATAAGAGAGCAGCTTATCTTCCTCCTCGATCTGCTTAAGGATGCTCACTCCGTCACGGAAGGACGCAGATTTCTGAGGAACCCTCTTCTCGTAGAACAGCTCCGGATTCATCCTCAGAAGATCCTGGATCTTATAAACGAAAGACAGATCCAGCGGAGCCTCGCTGCGGAACACGCGCTCCGGGAGCACGTCGAGATAACGGCAGAGCGCTTCCACGACAGACTCGTCGATCTCCCTTGACATGTCAAGGCGCACCGGGGAGAGCTTCTTCCTCTCCTTCATCAGCTCCTCCATGAACTCACGGTAGTCCAGGTCCTCGTCATACAGCGCATCCGCGTCGATATCCGCGTTTCTCACCACGCGGATCAGAGATTTTCCCTTTACCTTATATCCTTTAAACACTTTGCCGATATAGTGCAGGATAATATTCTCGGAAAGGATATATCTTCCCTTCCCGCCCGGGAGCTCGATCAGCCGCTCTACCATATTGTTGGTGCACGGGATGATGCCGATCCTCTCTTTTCCGCTCCTCGTCTCGAGCACGACGACCGCATAGATGTTCTCATTCTTCAGGAACGGGAACGGCTGCCTCTTGCCCACGATAGTCGGGGAACTTAAAGGCACAATCTCATGGTTAAAATAGTGCTCCAGAAATTTCTTCTCTTCTGCTTTTGCAGTCGTAAAATCGATCAGTTTGATTCCGTATTTCTCGACCTGCTCCATCAGACCCTTATATGCCGCGTCCTTTCTCTTGTTCAGGCGCTTCACTTCCTTCAGGATCGCCTTGATCTGCTCTTCCGAGGTCATCTTCGTCTTGCTGTCCCTGATCTTTTTGTTGAGCAGCATCTCATCCTGAAGAGAGCCGACGCGCACCATGAAGAACTCGTCCAGATTGCTCTGATAGATCGAGACAAAATTCATCCGCTCACACAGCGGAACCTCTTTATTCTCCGCTTCCTCCAGCACCCTCTCATTAAATTTCAGCCAGGAAAGCTCCCTGTTCATATAAACATTTCCCATTTCTTTCTCCTTTGCATCTAATCTGATAAACACAAACTACATTTATAATACGCTTTTCCTTCTCAATAATCAACTTTGAAGATTGATAAGCATTTTTATTTTATAATAAAGAAGCCCCGGATGGGATAAGAGAAATGTTAAATATACGTAAAGATGCCGCAGAAAAGCAGCGCCTTCGCCGGCCCTGCTCCCTGCAGCATCCTTTTCCGCCCTTCTGTCCGGAGGCGTCCCCGGCCTATCCGAGCATCATTCTGTCATTTGCAAATTCATCCCCGCTGGCCTCCTCAAACTTGGCAAGCAGATCTGAGACATGCAGCTTCTTCTTCTCTTCCCCCGACACGTCGTAGATGATCTTTCCCTCGTGCATCATAATGAGCCGGTTCCCATGGGCGATGGCGTCCTTCATATTGTGCGTCACCATCATGGCGGTAAGTCCGTGCTCTGCAATGATCTTGTCCGAGATCTCCAGCACCTTTGCCGCAGTCTTCGGGTCCAGAGCCGCCGTATGCTCATCAAGAAGAAGAAGCTTCGGTTTCCTCGCCGCTGCCATGAGAAGCGTGATCGCCTGCCGCTGTCCGCCCGAGAGAAGCCCTACCTTGGAGGAAAGTCTGTCCTCCAGCCCGAGGTTCAGCTCCCTGAGCTGGCGCTTATACTCTTCTCTCTCCTTCTTCGAGATTCCCCAGCGGAGTCCTCTGCGCTCTCCGCGGCGGGCGGCGATCGCCATATTTTCCTCGATGGACATGGTGGACGCCGTCCCGGTCATCGGGTCCTGGAACACACGGCCCAGATACGCCGCCCTCTTATGCTCCGGGAGCCTCGTGATGTCCGTCCCGTCCACTATGATCTGTCCTGCATCCACGTACCAGGCTCCCGCTATGGCGTTCAGCGTGGTTGATTTTCCCGCGCCGTTCCCCCCGATGATCGTCACAAAGTCTCCGGGGTTCAGATTCAGGTTCACGCCGTCCAGAGCCTTCTTCTCATTGATCGTCCCTTTATTGAACGTCTTGCTGATATTCCTGATCTCAAGCATATACCCCATATCCTACGCCCCCTTTCTCACTGCCCGGCGGCCTTTCAGGTACGGGACCGCCAGGAATACTGCCACGACAAGCGCTGAGAAGAGCTTCATATAATCAGAAGGCATCTTGAGCCACAGCACAAGCGCATAGGCGATATAGTACAGGATCGCGCCCACGAACACAGCCGCAAGCGTATAGGCAAACGCGATCTTCTTTCCCGCGCACAGCCTGCCGAAGATCACCTCGCTGATGATCACCGCCGCAAGTCCGATGACAATGGCGCCGCGTCCCATATTGACGTCAGCAGCGCCCTGGTACTGCGCGAGGACGCCTCCGCAGAGTCCTACCAGCCCGTTGGAGATCATAAGTGCGAGAACCTTCGTATAATTCGTGTTGATCCCCTGTGCCCGCGCCATCTGAGGATTGCATCCTGTCGCGCGGATCGAAGCGCCCATCTCAGTTCCGAAGAACCAGTAGACGACCGCCACGAGGATCAGACAGAAGAGGATCAGCTTCAGGAAAAAGAACACTCTGTCATCTCCGGTCACATAGCGCGAAGAAGCCACCAGCCCCTGCTGTGTCAGGCTGATCCCCTGATTGGATTTCCCCATGATTCCCAGGTTCACAGAATAGAGCGACACCTGGGTAAGAATACTTGCCAGGATTCCCGGAATCCCCAGAAGCGTATGGAAAATGCCGGTCGCAAGTCCCGCCGCCATTCCCGCAAGCACGGAGAATACAAGCGCCAAGGCAGGGCTCATCCCGCCCTGTATGAGCATTACCGCCACGGCAGCGCCTGTGGCAAGAGATCCGTCCACCGTCAGATCCGCAAAATCCAGTATCCGGAACGTAATATAAACTCCCAGTGCCATGATCCCCCATATAATGCCCTGCGCCGCCGTTCCAGGCATTGCGCGGAGCAGCGCCAGGGGATCAAGAGACATAAAATAATCCAGTATCATTTTAACTCCTCTGCCTTTCCTGTCTATTCTGCCTCGATCGCTTCATAGTCATCCGGGACTGTGATTCCGAGTTCCTCGCAGATCGCCGGATTGTACATCTTCGTCACCTGGGGCGCAGTCTCGATCTCCATTGTGGAGATATCGGCGCCCTCGGCAAGGATCTCGTACGCCATCTCGCCTGCGCGGTATCCGATGTCATAGTAGCTGATCGACAGTGTAGCGATGCCGCATCCGCTGCAGATTCCCTGCTCGCCCGCGATCACCGGTACCTTTGCCGGAAGGCAGATGTTGTTGATGATCTGTGTGTTTGACGCCATCGTGTTATCCGTCGGGATGTAGATCGCATCACATTCGCTCACCGCATTTGTGACGACTGACTGGATCTCATTGGAATCTGCCGCCGTGTACTCCTTGTACTCGATGCCGTCCTTCTCCAGCTCCGCCTCGAAAAGCTCCGCCTGATACTTGGAGTTGGACTCTGCAGAACAGTACAGGATTCCCACTGTCTTCGCCTCCGGAAGGAGCTCTGTGAGCATGTCCTCCTGCTCTTCGATCGGCGCAAGGTCACAGGTTCCCGAGATATTCACTCCCGTTGCTCCCGTCCAGTCGCTGATGCCCAGCGCGGATGCGAAATCCGTAACCGATGTTCCGAGAATCGGAATATCCGCAGTCGCCTGCGCTGCCGTCTGCAGCGGAAGCGTTGCGTTCGCAAGGATCAGATCCACATCAGATGAGACAAAATTATTGATGATCGTCGAGCACATGGTCTGCTCTCCCTGCGCATTCTGCACGTCGAACTCCACATTGTCCCCGCCGAACTTTTCTTTACATGCATCCTGGAATCCTTCAGTCGCCGCATCCAGGGCCGGATGCTCCATCTGCTGGCAGATCCCGATCGTGTAAGTTCCGTCTGAGCCGGCGCTGCTTTCTGATGAGCTCTCACCTGATGAACTGCTCCCGCACGCCGCCAGAGATGCAGTCATTGCCGCTGCCATTAATATTGCTGCTGCTTTTTTTAATTTCATGATCATTCCTCCCTAAACTGCTTCTATGCACCAAAGCGTTGCGCTTTAAAGTGTCAAAGCAACCACGGATGTGATTATACTACCTTCCTATTCAGAAGTCAAATTTTTTTCATACATGCACAGCACTGGAATTTCAGCTCCGCCTGTGATATCATACCGACTATATCATGGTCACGTCAGAAAACCCGGAAAGGAGAAAACAGAAGATCATCATGGAATACACTTTTACGGAGCTCTGCTGGCTGTTCCTCATCTACTCTTTCATCGGATGGGTCATTGAGGCGGCTGTCGGAACGATCAAAAACCGAAGATTTACAAACCGGGGATTTTCCACCGGCCCGTTCTGCATCGTCTACGGCATCGCCGCCGTCGTCATGTCCGTTACCCTGACCGAACTGATCGGCAATCCCGTCTTTCTGTTCATCGGATGCGGCATACAGGCGACCGTCATCGAATGGATCGCCGGGAAGACGCTGGAACGCCTCAACCGCCGCAAATGGTGGGACTACTCGGGCAAAAAGCTGAACTTTGACGGATATATCTGTCTGCAGTACACCCTGCTCTGGGCAGTCCTCGGCATCCTCTGCCTCAAATACGGAAATACGTTTTTCCTGTTCCTCTACAGCTTCATCCCGCAGCCTGTACCGGCGGTCATTTCCTACATCCTCATAGGGTATGTCGCGCTTGACGCCGCGCTCTCCCTCGCCGCTGTACTCCACCTCCGGAAGCAGGCTGCAAAGCGCGGGATTCCCATGGGCAAAGCTGCCCTCAGGCTGTACCACGCCGCTTCTTCCCTCATCAGCCATGTGGAACGCCGTATGACGAAAGCATACCCCGCCTTTGAAGAGCGGGCGGAGGAGATCCTGAAGGAAGGCCGGTTCGCCGAAGGCTGCGGCTTCTACAAGCTGTTCTGGCTCTTCCTGACAGGAGCCTTCCTGGGCGACGTCACTGAGACGATCTTCTGCCGGATCACCTCCGGCGTGTGGATGAGCAGGAGCAGCCTTGTGTGGGGACCCTTCAGCATTGTATGGGGCCTCGCCATCGCTGTCGCCACCTCCCTTCTGTACAAGGACAGGGACAAGCCGGACAGGCACATCTTCGTGATCGGAGCAGTCCTGGGAGGCGCCTACGAGTACATATGCAGCGTCTTCACAGAGCTCGTGTTCGGACAGGTGTTCTGGGATTACAGCGAGATCCCCTTCAACCTGGGCGGAAGGATCAACCTGCTCTACTGCTTCTTCTGGGGAATCGCCGCCGTGGTCTGGATCAAGGGATTATACCCCCACTTTTCCAGATGGATCGAAAAAATCCCGAAGCTCGCCGGATACATCGCGTCGTGGATTCTGATCCTGTTCATGGCGGCGGACATCACGGTCTCCGCCGCGGCACTGATCCGCTATGACCAGCGCGCCGGCGGTCCTGCCGCCGAGAGCGGATGGGAGCGGATCATCGATACGAACTTCGACGACGCCAGGATGCGCCGGATCTATCCGAACGCGCAGAGCAGATAAGCGAAACCAGGCGCAGTCTCTTCCGGAAGCTGCCGACAGTCCGGAAGAGGCTGCGCCTGGTCTTTTTCTTTCCTTCTTTGCTTTCTGTTCTTCTTTGTGAAAAGCCTGAACTGAACTTACAGGTCCACTCTGAGGTTCTGCTCCTCGATCCTGTGTCTGTCTGCATATCCCGACAGGATCAGCGTCAGAGCGCCGTCCCCTGTGATATTGCACGCCGTTCCAAAGCTGTCCTGCAGTGCGAAGATCGTCAGCATCAGCGCAGTCCCCGACTCATCAAAGCC
>CALWQS010000108.1 GCA_944383745.1 uncultured Mediterraneibacter sp.
ATTATCTGCTCCAGATGGCGCAAAGAGACGTGATAAAGGGGAATCAGTTTTAGTGAAAAATATATACTGATAGCCGGAGTGAATGGTGCGGCAAGGCGGACATGGTATAAAGGAAGAACTGATCGAAAAAAGATATCAGGAATCTTTATTAAATTTGCAGAAGGTTCTTCCTCTGTGTGACCTGGCAGTATTGTATGATAATACCGAGAAATTCCGAAGATTTGCAATATATAAAAAAGGAGCGGCAGCAAGAATATCAAGGACTGTGCCAAAATGGTATTTTAATATAGAATATAGAGAAAAGTAGATAGATAAAAATGAAGCATTTAAAGATAGGAAATGTAGAACTGGAAAACCGATATATTTTAGGACCCATGGCAGGCGTGACGGACCTGCCATTTCGTCTGCTCTGCAGGGAGCAGGGGGCGGGGCTCCTCTGTATGGAAATGGTGAGCGCCAAGGCAATCCTCTACAACAACAGGAACACGGAGCAGCTTCTTACCATCCACCCGGATGAGACGCCGGTCTCTCTCCAGCTTTTTGGGTCTGATCCGAAGATTATGAGCGAGATGGCGAAGCGGATCGAGGAGAGGCCGTTTGCCATCCTGGACGTTAATATGGGATGCCCCGTGCCGAAGGTCGTCAGGAACGGAGAGGGCTCGGCACTGATGAAAGAGCCGAAGCTGGTCTATGACATCGTCAGCGCCCTTGTGAAAGCGATCGATAAGCCTGTGACGGTAAAGATCAGGAAAGGGTTTGACGATGAGCATGTGAATGCGGTGGAGATTGCGAAGATCATTGAGGAGGCGGGCGCGGCGGCCGTGGCAGTGCACGGCAGGACGAGAGAGCAGTATTACAGCGGGAAAGCAGACTGGGATATCATCCGTCGGGTAAAGGAGGCTGTGTCCATCCCTGTCATCGGAAACGGGGACGTGACGTCCCCGCAGAAGGCGGATGAGCTGGTGCGCCAGACCGGGTGCGACGGGATTATGGTCGCCAGAGGAGCGGAAGGCAATCCGTGGATCTTCTCGGAGATGGTACACTGGGAAGAGAAGGGCGAACTCCCGCCCAGACCGGACAGAGAGGCGCTGCGAGAGATGATGCTCCGGCATGCCCGGATGCAGCTGGAATATAAAGGAGAATATCTCGGCATCCGCGAGATGAGAAAGCATATTGCGTGGTATACGAAAGGGCTTCCGGGAGCTGCGGCGCTGAGAAACGAGATCAATCAGGTGGAGACATATGATGAGTTAGAACGCCTTTTAGACGAAAAACTGCCCTGAAGACTGTATTTTTTTCGTACAATCGTTTTGCGGCGTCAGGAGGGGAAAGCCGGGGAAATTTTCCCTGCTGTTGTGTGAATGGAAATATGTAGAAAAACTACTTTCGGCCGGACCGCAGGTGCAAAAATCTGTGGCAGACTGTCACGGTCGGACGAGAGGTCTGCAAAGAGAAATTCTGTAGAAAATCTACAGGGTTTCTTTTTTGCTTTACCGCCGCTTTACGCAGAGTTCACGGGAAGTTGATTGAATGAGGAAAAGGAAAGACCCTATAATTTTGTCCGGAACAGAAAAGATAACGGCCGCGTCCAGAACGGCCGGCAGACAGGAGAGGAAGGACAATACATATGAAAAAGAAAAAGGTTGCTCTATTGATGGCGGCTGCCCTGCTCATATCACAGAATGCAGTGTATGTGAATGCAGAGGTTTCCGGAGTGAATGCCGCGGCGCAGCAGACAGAGAATGCAGGCGGAGACCAGGCGGCGCAGGAGATACCGGATGCGGATATCTTTGACGTAGATTTTATAAACGGGACGGAAGACAAGTCGGCTCTTGCCAACGAGCTTGGCGTGACGGTGGGGAATCCGGTGATCGAGATGAGCAGTGAGCTTCACAAGAATATTGCAAAGTTTGACGGAAGCTCAGCCTATCTCTATCCGTTTTCACAGGAAAAATATGATCTGTTTGACGAGAATCTGACAATGGAATGTATGGTGAAGTTCAATTCCGTGCCTTCTTCCGGAGAGTATGAGATTTTTTCAAATCAGCAGTCAGGCGGTATCGGCATTGCGCTGGAGAATGGGAAACTGACATTTTTTGCCCATGTGGGCGGCGCGTACCGTACCCCGAAGGCATCTGTAAAACCCGGTCAGTGGTATCATGTGGCGGGAGTTGTCGAGGGGAACAGCGTCAGGCTTTATGTAAACGGAGTGCTCCAGGATGAAGTGACGGATCCATCGGCGGGTGTGCATTTCCCTTCGGGGAGCGGGGCGTGGAATATGGTGCTCGGCGGCGACAGCGACGGAAGCGGCGGCGCCCAGTTCCTGATCAATGCGGATCTGAGCTTTGCAAGACTCTACAGCAGCGCGTTGGACGATGAGCAGTTAATGACACTCTCAGAGCAGAGCTTTGAGGGAGCGGATATCGAGGAACCCAAACCGCAGAACGTTGGCCTCGGACTGATATCTTCAGCCGGAACTGCGGAAGAAGGAGAGTGGAACCTGAACCTCCATGCAAACGGAGACAAGAACGGAAGCATTGACCGGATTGAATATGACCTTGTATATGATCCTTCTCTGCTTTCATATGAAGGGATCCAGCATGCGATGTCAGGCGTGACAGTCACGGAAACGGAAGAAGGCCGTCTCCATGTGGCCTCTTCCGCGCCGCTTGCAGCGGATGGCTTCGGAACTTACGGGACGACCCGCCTTGGGAAGCTGAACTTTAAGACCGGGGATGCCCGGGAAGACGAGACAACGCTGATCAAGACAGAGAATTTCAAAGCCTATGCCGGAGGCAGTGATGTGACGGCACAGATGGAGACGCAGCCTTCTGCGGAAAAAGAGCTGAAGATTTACGCCAAAGACAGTCTGGATATCAACGGCGACGGCGTCGTGGGCGCGGGAGATGTGGCACTTGCCGACGGCAGTATGAAGGCGGCTGCGGCACAGCAGGCGGCAATCTATCCGTACAAGCATGTTGTGATCCTGACATTAGACGGAGCCGGACAGGCGTGGAACCCGGACGCGGTATACTACGCGGAGAATAACAGTGTGATCCCGACAAAGCGCACCGATGCAGAGACAATGGCAAAACGGACCAACACTTATGCGATGGAGCTGCTGAATGAAGAGTTTGCCACGAGCTATACAGCGCAGTGTGTTTCTCCGTCGATCTCGGCACAGAACTATTCTTCCATTCTGCATGGGGTACCGTGGCTGGATGTGCCGTCAGAGTATCAGGTGACAAATGACAGCGCATCTGCGGAATACTATGCAGACTTCGGAAAAGAAACTTCCTTATATCCGTCCATCTTCAAGGCGGTACAGGAGGAGTTCCCGGAAAGGCAGAATGCAGCCTTTGCAGAATGGACGCAGATACTT
The DNA here is from genome assembly GCA_944383745.1 of uncultured Mediterraneibacter sp. Classification (GTDB taxonomy): domain Bacteria; phylum Bacillota; class Clostridia; order Lachnospirales; family Lachnospiraceae; genus Mediterraneibacter. The sequence continues at coordinate 3,383 of CALWQS010000108.1, forward strand.
AACGGGATCATAGAGCCGGATGCGCAGGTGATCGGAAAAGGTTCCGCCTCTAAGGAGAGCTTCTATGACGTTGCAGATTATATAAGAAGTGATGCGTTTAAAAATACGGCTGTCGTATATATGCAGAGCGACTGGCTGGATCATGTGGGACACAGTACGGGATACTATAATGATACCTTCTGGAGCGAAGCTGCCCAGTACGACGACTTTTACAAAGCGGTCGTGGACGCTCTGAAGGAAACCGGGGAATATGATGAGACGCTGATCATTACAAATGCCGATCACGGCGGAAGCGGAACTTCCCATGGCTCATCGGATCCTTCCAATATGGATATATTTATCGGGATCGGCGGACAGACCGTAGATTCGGGCAAACGTCTTGAGGGCGGCACAAATGCCGATATCTCTCCGCTCGCTCTTGCAGGGCTGCGCATCAGCCAGCCGGAGTCTATGACGGGCGAGGTGTTTGACGAATCAGCTTTTCTTACGCAGGAAGAGATGAGCGGGAAAAACAGAGATGTGGAAGAGATTACAATGACCAGAGACGGCAGCAGGGCAGTAATCAGCCTTGACAATGCGAAGAACGAAGTGCGGGCCGTGGATATGGTCGTCTCGCTGAACGGCGCGGAAATCGGTAACATTGATGCGAAGGGCGGCGAGATACTCCGTCAGGAAGTCGAAGACGGCGATCTGTATCTGACCATCTCTTATGACAGCCAGCCCGAAGAGATTGCAGGAATCGAGTTCGCGTCGCTCGGAGACGACCAGGCTGAGGTAAAGGAGATTATGCTCGGGACAGCGGAGGGCGAAGAGGTCTATCCGGATCTGCTCAATACACAGGGGGATCTGGAAGAGGATCCGGCAGACCCGGGTGACGGATCGGATCCGGATGGAAGCAATCCCGGCGGTGGAGAGAATCCGGACGGAACCAAGCCTGATGATGGGGAGAACCCGGGAAGCGGAACCTCTGACGCCGGGAAAGATCCGAACGGCAGCGGAGATGCGGACGCACCGGGCGGAGGAAATGGTTCCGCTGCGGGAGCGGGACAGACCGCCGGCCATGCCGCAAAGACCGGCGATGGATTCCCGGCTGCGAGGGCAGCGGCAGGCATGATGTGTGGCGGTGCGGCTGCTGCATGGCTCTTGAACAGAAAGCGTAGAAATATCTGCTAGATCGAGGAGAGAACGGCACCCCGGCAGACAGACTGAAACGGTTTGCCTGCCGGGGGTTTTTGTGTCTTCCGGAGCAGCAGTTCACACCGTACGCAGGGACCGGAAAAATGCGGCGGTCAGATACGAACAGGAGCCTTCACAGGGCGCTGCTGCCGGCGCCGGAGCCCGGGAAAATCTCTTGACATCATTATGGCTTTTGGTTATAATATTGAAATTGCGAAATAGACTTAAGAAAACGATGCGCAAGGCGGCGGATCTTGTGGATTTTATAGAAAAAATATGAAATAAAAAAAGAAAGGAAGCGTTACCGATGGCAGAGGCAAAGAAAAGATTACTTACTTATGCTGGATTAAAGGCTCTTGAGGATGAGCTTGAGAATCTGAAAGTGGTAAAGAGAAAGGAAGTTGCAGAGAAGATCAAGGAAGCGAGAGAACAGGGAGATCTCTCTGAGAACGCGGAGTACGATGCTGCGAAGGACGAGCAGCGCGATATCGAGGCCCGCATTGAAGAACTGGAAGGCATTCTGAAGAATGCGGAAGTCGTGGTCGAGGATGAAGTGGATTTTGATAAGATTAACGTCGGCTGTTCTGTAAAAGTATATGACATCACGTTTGACGAGGAGATGGAATTTCGGATCGTCGGTTCGACCGAAGCGAACAGCCTGGAAGGCAAGATATCCAACGAGTCCCCGGTAGGCCAGGCTCTCATCGGCAGAAAAGTCGGCGAGACTGTAGACGTAGAGACGCAGGCTGGCGTGATCCAGTACAAGGTGCTGGAGATCAGCCGTTCAAAGTAAACAAAGGAACGTAAGGCAGACCTCTTATCATACCATAAGAGGTCTGAATTGGATTATAAGGAAGGAGAAAGAAAAGTGGCTCAGCAGCAGAAAAACGGACAGGAACCAGATTTGAATCAGTTAAGGAAGGTGCGCCGCGAGAAGCTCGCGGAACTTCAGCAGAACGGGAAAGACCCGTTTGTGATCACGAAGTATGATCAGACTCACCACAGCCAGGAGATCAGGGATAACTACGAGGAGCTGGAAGGAAAACAGGTATCCATCGCAGGCCGTATGATGTCCAAGCGTGTTATGGGAAAAGCTTCCTTCTGCAATGTGCAGGATCTGAAAGGGAATATCCAGTCCTATGTGGCGCGGGACAGTGTCGGCGAGGAGAACTACAAAGAGTTTAAAAAGCTTGACGTCGGCGATGTGATCGGAATTACCGGAGAGGTGTTCAGGACAAAGACCGGTGAGATCTCCATCCACGCAGCCGACATAACGCTGCTCTCCAAGAGCCTTCAGATCCTTCCGGAGAAGTTCCACGGACTGACGAATACGGACACCCGTTATCGCCAGAGATACGTGGATCTGATCATGAATCCGGAGGTAAAGGATACATTCATCAAACGCTCCAGGATCATAAGCGCGATCCGCAAATATCTGGACGGACAGGGCTTCATGGAAGTCGAGACCCCGATGCTCGTGGCGAATGCCGGCGGCGCTGCTGCGAGGCCTTTTGAGACACATTTCAATGCACTCAACGAGGATCTGAAGCTTCGTATTTCCCTTGAGCTTTATCTCAAGAGACTGATCGTGGGCGGACTCGAGAAAGTATATGAGATCGGCCGTGTGTTCAGAAACGAAGGTCTTGATACAAGGCACAACCCGGAGTTCACACTGATGGAACTCTATCAGGCATATACAGATTACAACGGAATGATGGATCTGACGGAGAATCTGTACCGCCATGTGGCGCAGGAAGTGCTCGGCACGACAAAGATCGTCTACAACGGCATCGAGATGGATCTCGGGAAGCCGTTCGAGAGAATTACTATGGTTGACGCGGTGAAGAAATATGCCGGCGTGGACTGGAATGAAGTGGAGACTCTCGAGCAGGCGAGAGAGCTTGCGAAAGAGCACAAGATTGAGTTCGAAGACAGACATAAAAAAGGCGATATCCTGAACCTGTTCTTCGAAGAATATGTAGAAGAGCACCTGGTACAGCCGACATTCGTGATGGATCACCCGATCGAGATCTCCCCGCTGACCAAGAAGAAACCGGAGAATCCGGATTATGTGGAGCGTTTTGAGTTCTTCATGAATGGCTGGGAGATGGCGAACGCCTACTCTGAGCTGAATGACCCGATCGACCAGAGAGCGCGCTTCAAGGCGCAGGAAGAGCAGCTTGCCCAGGGCGACGAGGAAGCGAATACGACAGATGAAGACTTCCTGAATGCTCTGGAGATCGGTATGCCGCCGACAGGAGGAATCGGATTCGGCATCGACAGGATGTGTATGCTTCTCACAGACAGCGCTGCCATCCGTGATGTGCTGCTGTTCCCGACAATGAAGAGCATGGGAGCTACAAAGAATGCTGAAAACAATGCGGCACAGGCTGCAAAAGCAGAGGAAAAACCGGCGGAAAAGATCGATTTTTCCAAGGTAAAAGTAGAACCACTCTTTGAGGAAATGGTTGATTTTGATACTTTCAGCAAGTCAGATTTCAGAGCTGTGAAGATCTTAGCTTGTGAAGCGGTACCGAAGTCCAAGAAGCTTTTGAAGTTCACTATGGATGACGGAGAACGCAAGGATCGCGTGATTTTAAGCGGTATTCACGAGTATTACGAGCCGGAAGAGCTGGTTGGAAAGACCTGTATCGCTATCGTAAATCTGCCGCCGAGAAAGATGATGGGTATTGATTCCGAAGGTATGCTGATCTCAGCAGTACACGAGGAAGACGGAAGAGAAGGACTCAATCTTCTGATGGTAGATGACAGAATTCCTGCAGGAGCAAAGCTGTATTAAAAATATAAAAAATACCTTCGATTCTGACAACAAAAATTTATTTTGACAACATTTTGACAACAAATTTGAATAGAATCACGAAGTATCACGAATCGTGGTGAAGAGTTGTTGTTTGTGAATCATATCGGGAAACCGATGATAGAGGGCACTGGGGCTGTCGGTTAATGCCGATTTTCAGCCCCTGACAAGCGAAGAGGAGACGAACCAGCAGAATTCTGGCTTTTAGAGTCGGAATTTTGCTGGTTCGTCTTCTGTCTTTAGTCCCGTCGGAAT
>CALWQS010000109.1 GCA_944383745.1 uncultured Mediterraneibacter sp.
GTATTTTCTTTCATCAATGTCAGGAGCACTTCCAGCAGCTCTCGTAAGAGCCCGTCCAGCTCTGTGACTTCATCCCGTGTGTAGAGCTTCATGTCCAGCGCCACCTGATCGTTCCTGCTGCGCCCGGTGTGCAGCTTCTTTCCCGCATCGCCGATGCGGTCGGTCAGGTTCGCCTCCACGAAACTGTGGATGTCTTCGTATTCATCTGTGATCTGCAGGGTTCCATTCTCCACATCCCGCTGGATGCCGTTCAGCCCGTCTATGATCTGCTCCTTCTCTTCCTCTGTCAGGATCCCCTGCTTCGCCAGCATCATCACATGGGCAATGCTGCCGCGGATATCCTGCTCATAAAAGCGCTTGTCAAAAGAAATCGAAGCATTGAAATTATATACCAGCTTATCCGTTTCCTTCGTGAAACGTCCGCCCCATAACTGTGCCATGTTCTTTCCTCTCTTCTGTTATGACTTCCTTGTTGCCGCCGCTTATCTCATCGGCCTCCCTCGCCGGGAGCACAGCCGCATCCGAGGCTCGCCCGCAAGTCTCTGTGCGGGATACGGGTCAGCTTCTGCTGACAAAATCCATCTCCGAATCCCCTGCGGTCTGCATTTCCACCTAGTTTATCACACTAAAGCGCTGTATGTCTACTCAAAACTGCAAACAAGATAAAAATAAGCAGTTCGAGCTGTACAGCCGAACTGCTGCAGTGAACGGCAGTCCGCGCTCCGACTAAGCCCGCCTCTCAGCCAGCGAAAACTCGCAGCCGCAGTAATCCTGCCTGTACAGGCCATATTCCTCCGACAGCTCCACTGATCTCTTATACCCATTCTTTTTCTTAAAATCGGACACCAGGTACTCCACTCCGGCTTCTTTTCCTGCACGGATGCCGATTTCGTTGAGCTTCTGCGCATTCTTCAGGGGACTGATGCTGAGTGTCGTAGTAAAATACTCAAACCCGCCTTCCGCCGCCCGACGCGCCGTCTCTGCCAGACGGAGCTCATAGCATTTCATGCAGCGTGCGCCGCCCTCTCTGAGATGCTCCATCCCTGCTGCCATATCATAAAATTTTTCTCTATCGTATTCTCCTGCAAGAAATGAGACCGGATGCTTCAGCTCCATCCTGGCGATCAGATCCTGCTGCTCCCTGATCCGCTTCTCATACTCACTCGCCGGATAGATGTTGGGATTATAATAAAAAACTGTGATCTTGAAATACTCGGCGAGATATTCCAGCACATAACTGCTGCAGGGCGCGCAGCAGCTGTGGAGAAGAAGCGTCGGAACACGCCCTTCTTTCTCAAGCTTTCCCAGTATTTTCTCAAGCTCTTTCTGATAATTTACTTTCTGTTCATTCATTCTGTTCTCTCCAGACTGTCTGCTCCGGGCAGAGTTCCTTCTCTCCGCCTGCGGGCGCACCCATTATAGCACATTTCTTCCGCCCCGCACAACGGATGAAAAACAAGAACCGCCACTCACCGAAACATTTCTTTTTTCATACACTGGCAATAGATACTGAAAGATGGGAGCATTCTTATGACACCGATACTGGAGCTTAAAAATATAAATTATTCCTACCATACATCAGACGGCGAGACAAAAGCGCTGTCCGGCATCTCTTTTGCACTCACTTCGGGAGAGTTTACCGCCGTCGTCGGTCCGTCAGGCTGCGGCAAGTCCACGCTTCTGTCCCTGATCGCAGGACTCATGAAACCGGAATCCGGCGAAATCTTCCTGAACGGCGAGCCGCTGACTGAAAATTCTTCAAAGATCGGCTACATGCTGCAGCATGACCACTTATTTGAATGGCGCACCGTATACCGCAATGTCATCCTGGGGCTTGAAATCCGCGGCGCGCTCACAGGAGAGTCGAAGAAAAAAGCCGAAAATCTCCTCGAACAGTACGGTCTTCTCCCCTTCGCCCGCTCCAGGCCGTCAGAACTCTCGGGCGGGATGCGACAGAGAGCCGCGCTGATCCGCACACTGATCCTGGAACCGGAGCTGCTCCTCCTGGATGAACCATTCTCCGCGCTGGACTATCAGACACGTCTCACCGTCAGCGACGATATCGGCCAGATCATACGCCAGTCAGGCAAAACCGCACTGCTCGTAACCCACGATCTGTCAGAAGCGGTCAGCCTGTCAGACCGTGTCATCATCCTGACAAAACGGCCGGCGTCAATCGCGCGTATCGTTCCCATTACCTTTGAGCTGAAAAAGGATACACCGCTGAACCGGAGGAACGCACCGGAATTTAAGAATTATTTTAATGAAATCTGGAAGGAGCTGAACCACGATGAATGAAATATCCCACAGCCAAAAGCTGTATCTGACCCGCATCCGCCGCCACCGAATAATCGTGCTCACCGCACGGGTGCTGATCCTCGTTCTCTTTCTGTTCCTATGGGAAATCTGTGCTGATACGGGAATCATCGACTCCTTTATCTTCAGCTGTCCTTCGAAGATCGCCCTGTGCTTTTGGGAAATGGTAATGGACCGCTCTATCTTCCTGCATATCGGAATTACGCTGTATGAGACGATCGTCAGTTTTCTTCTGGTGACGCTGTGCAGTATTCTCATCGCTGTCCTTCTGTGGTGCAGCAGGAAACTGTCTGAGATACTGGAACCCTACCTCGTCGTCCTGAACAGCCTGCCGAAATCTGCACTTGCGCCTCTGCTCATCGTGTGGCTCGGCGCCACCCCGACGACGATCATCGCAGCAGGCATGTCTGTGGCGGTCTTCGGCAGTATCATGAACCTGTATACCAGCTTTGCCACCGTAGATCAGGAAAAGGTCAAACTGGTCTACACCCTGCACGGAACACGCAGGCACGCGCTTTTTAAAGTCGTACTTCCAAGTTCTGTCCCTTCTGTGATCAGCAATATGAAGGTAAATATCGGGCTCTGCCTTGTGGGGGTTGTGATCGGGGAGTTCCTGGCGGCGAGGAACGGGCTGGGATATCTGATCATTTACTCGAGCCAGGTTTTTAAGATGGATTGGCTGATCATGTCGATCGTGCTGCTGTGCATTATGGCGATGGCACTGTATGCGGTAATCGGGGTGGTGGAGAAAATATATCAGAAACGATTTTGATATACCAATTTTACCCTAATCATTTCATGCCCTGGCAAGGGTAAAATACTCGCCTTAAGCATAGCCCGTAGTGCTGTGCTTAAGGCGATAATTATTCCGCTATCCTCTCTTCAATTGCAAAACGGCATCTTCAACATCACCTGACTTCCTCAAATCACCCCAAAGCAACTAATTTATAAAAATATATATGGCTATGATCGGCTCTATAGCAAACTGATACTATCGGATACAAATTGGACGAATTACGCTGTTTCTACACCATGTCCAACCAAATATTCTCTTATCAGCGGAAGAATATATTCAACCGACTGAAGCTGTGCCTGTGCCTCATCGGCAGAGGCAATGAAGAAATCGCTGTAATCGCTCTCTTCCCTTTTCATTTTCAATCGAGCCAGCCGTCTTCCCATTTCCCCCGGGAACTTTCCCTTTGCAACAAATTCTTTGTTAAAGTATGCCACTACATCTTTATGCCGTTTAAAGTCTATACTTTCTAACGCCAGCACAGCTCGTATCGCATAAAACACCGCATAGTATGAACGATTAATGCAATCCCTGTAGAACCCGTTCTCCAAACACATTTTCGCATTATTATAAGTCTGTTCCGCTAAAGAGTATCTGTACTTTGATAATTCTATATCTTTATTGATATCATGCACTGAGCTTTACCCCCTCATCTCTTACATTACGATAGTAGGGCAGATTATCTACCCAGTAGTTGAAATGATCTATATTAGTTATTACGGGCGAGATATCTACTCCAAATTTCATCAAATATTCAAAAGCCATATCACTGATCTCATCAGATATTTTCTTTATTTTTTCCTCCGTCAGAGTGACAAGGATCATAACATCAATATCTGAAAGCTCAGAATAATCGCCTCTCGCATATGATCCATATACAATAACACTGTCAAGCGTATTTCCCAGAAGTTTCTTCAGACTGCTGGCGAACTGCTGCATTATATCTGTAATATTTATCGGCATTTAATCTCACCTCTTTCAGTTTAAATCTTCTTTATTTTGGTATTTATTATACCGTATTCATCAAAATTTGTATACCTGACGCCTTCAATGTTTTTCTCCATACTTGTCATTATTCTATATCCCACAGGCGGTAAGTATACTTGTCAAATAAGCGTGCGGCGCGCGAAGATGACCTTCGCGCGCCGCACGCTTATTCTAACTTTTTTCAAGTCTTTCGGTTTTCAAACTTTCGCTATTTCTTCTTTCTTCTGACTGTTACAGCCGCTGCGGCTGCACCTGCTGCCAGAACCATTCCCGCCGCGATCGGGAATACATTCACTGTATCTCCGGTCTTTGTAGCTTTCGCTGCGGAAGTATTAGAAGATGTTGTGGTGCTCTGGTTTGAGCTGCCCTGAGCTGCGCCGTCATTTGACGCTGTCAGACTGCCAAGAGCTGCCTTAAGCGCCTCTGCCAATGCATCGACTTCATCCTGTGTTGCATCCGCATCGCCGAATACTGCTTTCGCATCTGCAAGAGCATCGAGCATTGCGTCAAAGCCTGCCTCCTCATAATCTGCCTTGTCCAGGCTCTCTGCCTGATTGATCAGATCTTCAAGGAGATCCTTGTTCGGGATAAACCTCAGGTTCATCATCGCGTCCACAAGACTCTGCCATGCAGTGTTTACATCCTCCTGGAATGCATTGCCGTCCGCATAGACTTCCTTCGCGTTCTCAAGCGCTGCGACAAACTCTGCCTTGCCTGCCTCGAGATATTTGTCAAGCTGACCGTACATCTCTTCTGCAAGCGCGATCACCTTTTCAAGATCAGTCTTGTCAGCCGGTTTAAACTCGCCGTACTGCATTGCCTTGATCAGGTTCCGCCATGCGCTGTCAACCTCGTTCTGCGTCACTGTCGGATCACCGGACTGTACTCTTGCGAGAACATCCTTCGCCGTCTGTAATGCATTGTCGAAGTTCTCCTTCACTGCATCCATGACGCCGTCCATATTGACCTTTTCTGCAAGCTCGATCGCGTATTCAAGAACTGCTGTGGAAATATCGTCTGCCGGCTCGTCTGCCGCTACTGTAACGGTACACTCTGCGTATACGCCCGCCGCATTAGAAACAGTAATCACTGCTTTTCCTGCTTTCAGGCCGGTAACATTACCGTTCTCATCAACAGATACGACCTCATCGTCGGATGAACTCCATACAAGGCCTTTCAGCAGCGTTCCTTCTGCATGTCCAACTTCAAGCGCCACAGTCTCCCCGACGTTGATCTGTGTATCTGTCAGAGTAACTGCATCCGCCACTTTCTGAAGGATAAACGGTACAACCTCCTGGAGGCTCGCAAAGTTATTGCCGCCCTGCTCCACATAGAGCACGAGGTATCTTCCGGTCAGTGTCTCCGGGAACTGGGTTGTTACCCATGCTCCGGATGTATACAGTTCATCAGGTACTGTGATGGACTCGCTTGCATAGACTTCACTGCCCTCTGCATCCAGAATGGTGTAACGGTACTGGGAAATTCTTCCGTTCACATTGCCGTCATTCCTCTGCAGGAAGTTAAATCCATCTAAGGAAACTGTATCTCCCAGGTCGATCGTCAGGATCGCCGGGTTGTCCGGGGTTACGTCAAATCCTGTTGTACTCCAGTTGGAGTGCCATCTTGTGGACGTATCGCCGTCAACTGCATATGCAGCCGTTCCCGTCTCTTCTGTGTTAGCTGTCGCCGACATATTAAGCTGGTCTGCAATCTCAACAATCACGCCGTCCATTACCGTGATCTCAAATTCAGTCGTCTCTTTTTCAGAAATAACTGCTTTGATCGTTGCCGTTCCAGCTCCCACCGCGCTGACAACCAGAGTCTCCGGATCGATCGTAACTACATCTTCATTGCTGCTGGTAATCTCAACGCTGTCCAGGTTGCTTCCGTACAGCTGTGCTGTCTCACCGACATACAGTTCTGTCTTGTCGATGGATACTGCGACTGCATCCTCATCTACCGTAATCGTCAGATTATCAAGGATAAAGTCATTCTGTCCGGTTGCCGTTGTTCCAGTTGCGCGGCTTCCGTTCTCATACAGGCCGATCCAGGTCTGTCCGCTGCCGCTTCCGATTACCTGCATGGTTACATGCCCGGTATTCTCTTCACCGCCGCCGGTCATCTGATCAAGATACTGTTCCTCTGTCGGCAGTGTGTATGTTGTTCCGTCTCCGACTACCATCGCGTACGCCTTGTCCGGTCCTGACTGATAGTCAAATTCTACTGTGTAAACCTTTCCTGCCTCAAAGCGGAAATTCTGCGGAATCGTCTGATAGATAATTCCTGTATTTGCTCCATGATGCTTCACAGACCAGTTTCCATCGATAACATCGTCTGTGGCTTTCTTATTCTGCCATCCAGCCTGTGTATACGGATCGTGGAGTTCTGCCAGGTGAGTTACCGGATCGGATACTCCCTGGGCTGAGCCGAGAACGAACGGATACAGTCCCTGTACAACAGATTCGAAATCCTGTGTAAAGTTTCCATTCTCGTCAAAGTTCTCAACTGTCTGCTGCACGATGCGGATGTCGTCCACATAAGTGGAGCCTTCGCCTGCCGCTCTTGAAAGCGTAAGCTCAGCCGTTTCACCTTCTGCTGTAAACGAAACCTGCATGCGCTGCATATTCGTTCCGTGCTTCTGATCGCTCTTCACGTAGTTGGAAGCGATAGAGCGCATCGTATAATTGGATACTGTGGTGTCTCCTGTTGTTACTGCAATTGAAGCTTTTGCATCGCTTCCATTGTCAACATAGACTTCTGCCACATAATCCTTGCCTGCCTCAAGACCTTTGATCTGCGTTGTCACTGCCACATCCTCTGACGGGCTGTTGAATGCAAGCCTCTGGTCTCCTGTTGAAGCTTTCTCGACTACAACTGCCGCATTGTCGATATCTCCGGACCAGTCAGCAGCGTCAAGTGATTCGCCTGCGCCTGCATAACCGTTGAATCCCGGATCTGTTACGTACTGATCGCCGAAGTCATCCTTCAGTGTCTTGGAAGACTCGCCTTTGAGAACAACATAAGCTGTCTCTGCCTCTGCTGTAAGAGTGATGGTTCCGTTCTCTACCGGAACAGTCACAGCCTCGCCTCTTCCCTGGTCAGACAGCGGGTATACAACAACGTTTGCAAGACCTGCCCAGTCGTCCTGGAGATCCCATGTTGTCGTGCCGCCTTCTAAGTTCCAGTGATACAGCTTTTCTTCGCCTGTCTCAGTATCAGTCCAAGGAAGCAGATACTCTACATCATTCAGTACCACTTTGCCGTTCAGCGTGATTGTACGCTCAATGTAGCTGTCGTTTCTCTGCTCTTCATTTCTTGTTACTACTACAGTATCATTCTCGTCATTCATCAGAGTGATCTGCTTCTCCTGGTTTCCTACCGGAGATTCGCCCTCTTCGTAGTCCTCCCAGTCAGTCACGTAATAGTGCTGCAGGAATTTCGTCGGAAGGTTCTCTGTGAATGTCTCTCTGAT
>CALWQS010000110.1 GCA_944383745.1 uncultured Mediterraneibacter sp.
GGCTATCCCAGTATGCGTCAATTCTATCTGGACGCACTGAATGAAAAGACAAATAAAATCCTGAACCGGGAAGATATGAGTTGACGTATAGTGCCCTATAATCCTGACAGAGGGACGAACCTGCCGCCGCCCCTACTGTTTTTTAACTATTGAATACAGCGAGGAATTTTTATGGATCATCAAAAACTATTGGACGGCCGACGCTGGTATGCGCTCGACGCCTATCTGAAAAATACATTTGGAGAAAAAGTCTACAAGATCACTCTGAACGGCGGGATGACCTGTCCCAACCGCGACGGACATGTCGGGACCGGCGGCTGTATTTTCTGCAGTGCGAAGGGATCCGGAGATTTTGCCGGCTCGCCTGCCCTCTCCATCTCCGAACAGCTCGCTATCGGGAAGGCAGAAGTGCAGAAGAAGCGGCCGGTCCGCTCCTTCATCGCATATTTCCAGGCATTCACGAACACCTACGCGCCTGTAGATTATCTGGAATCCATCTTTATGGAAGCCATCAGAGATCCTGACGTAAAGGTATTGTCCATTGCAACGCGCCCGGACTGTCTCGGCGGCGACGTCCTTGAGCTTCTGGACCGGCTCAATCGGATAAAGCCGGTATGGGTCGAGCTGGGTCTCCAGACGATTCACCCGGAGACAGCGGCATATATCCGCCGGGGTTATCCCCTGAGCGTATTCGACAGCGCTGTCCGCAGCCTCCGCAGCATCAATGTCTCCGTGATTGTCCATACGATCCTCTATCTTCCCGGCGAGACCGAGGAAATGATGCTCAGCACAATCAACTATCTGAACCGCTGTGACATACAGGGGATCAAACTGCAGCTCCTCCATGTCCTGGAGGACACCGATCTGGCAGAAGAGTATGCCCGCGCCCCCTTCCACACTCCGAACATGGAGGAATATATCCGGATGCTCGGGAAATGCATTGCACGGCTCCGCCCGGATATCGTCATACACCGGCTTACCGGGGACGGACCAAAAAATCTGCTCATTGCTCCTCTTTGGACAGGTGCCAAACGCACTGTGCTGAACCGTCTCCAGCAGTATCTGAAAGAGGAGGATATCCGACAGGGGCAGGATTATTCCGGCTGATATGTTTTCCTTTTCACAGTGTCCGCCTCCTCTCTATATATTAGACGGACACAGCGAATATTCGGTTTCATCTGCGCTGCAGCACAATTCAGGGGCTGCAGCCGTTTGACTGCAGCCCCTGAATATATTATCAATTTTATTTTCAGAAATTATTTTTTCGAGTCCAGATAAGCCTTTCTTCCCTCTTCGTACAGGTTATTTCCTTCGCTGTCGATGATAACGACAACCGGCATATCCTCTACATAGAGCTTTCTCAGCGCCTCTGCTCCCAGATCTTCGTATGCGATCAGCTCCGCTTTCTTAATAGATTTTGCAAGCAGGGCTCCCGCGCCGCCGATGGCGCCGAAGTAAACGCCGCTGTACTTCTTCATGGCTTCCACGACTTCCGGAAGACGCGCGCCTTTTCCGATCATTCCTCTCGCGCCGACAGACATCATCGTCGGTGCATAAGCGTCCATACGTCCGCTGGTTGTCGGGCCTGCGCTTCCGATGACATGTCCCGGTTTCGCCGGAGTCGGTCCCACATAGTAGATCGTCGCGTCAGTCGGATCAAAGGGGATCTTCTCTCCCTTTGCCAGCGCCTCGCACATTCTCTTGTGTCCGGCGTCTCGTGATGTGTAGATCGTTCCTGTCAGGAGAAGCTGATCTCCTGCGTGAAGAGTCTTAGCAAGTTCCTCTGTGAGTGGTAATGTAATCTTTCTTGCCATTTATATCACCTCCGATTTGTGGCGTGTCACATGGCAGTTGATATTGACTGCACACGGCATACCTGCGATATGTGTCGGCATTGTCTCGATGTTCAGTCCGATCGCTGTCGTCTTTCCGCCGAATCCCTGCGGTCCGATACCCAGTTCGTTGACCTTCTCCAGCATCTCCTTCTCCAGATCTGCATAGAACGGATCCGGGTTGGAAGAATCAAGCGGTCTCATGAGTGCTTTCTTTGCAAGAAGGGCACACTTGTCAAATGTTCCGCCGATACCGACGCCCACTACCATAGGCGGGCACGGATTCGGACCTGCCGTCTCAACTGCTTCGAGGATGAAATCCTTGATGCCCTGAAGTCCTGCTGACGGCTTGAACATACGGATCTGGCTCATATTCTCGCTGCCGAATCCCTTCGGTCCTACTGTGACCTTAATATTCTCGCCCGGCACGATCTCTGTGTAAAGCATCGCCGGTGTGTTGTCTCCCGTATTTCCGCGGCGTACCGGATCCTTTACAACAGACTTGCGGAGATATCCGTTTGTATATCCGCGGCGTACGCCCTCGTCCACTGCCTCTGCAAGATCTCCTCCGACAAGATGTACATCCTGTCCGATCTCAAGGAATACACATGCCATGCCAGTGTCCTGGCAGATCGGCACGTTCTCATTGTCCGCGATCTCAAAATTCTCGATGATATTGTCGAGAACTCCTTTTGCGATCTCACCGTCCTCGCAGGCACGGCAGCCGCGGATCGCACATTTCACGTCTTCCGGGAGATGCTCGTTTGCTTCGATGCAGAGTCTCTCGATCACGTCTGTAAGTGTGCTTACATTAATTTCACGCATGAAAGCCAACTCCTTTCTTATTTGCAGTTAATATTTTTTCAGGCTGTCTTCTCAGACAGCCTTATATGCATGTCTTTGCCCCGCTCTCTATGACCGGAACCGTTACAGGAAAATTCCGATGAACTGGCACGCCAGTACCACGAATACCAGCGCTACCGGATACGTCGCCGCATAAGCGGAAGCCACGTCGTCAGTTCCCGTCACGCGGATCAGAGTGCCGAGAGCCGGCGTACTGGTCATTCCGCCGCAGATCGAACCGAGTGTATTAAACAGGCTCAGCTTCATGAACTTTGTAGCGATAAAATATCCTATTACCATCGGGATCAGTGTGATCAGCGCGCCGTATACGAACAGGATCAGCCCATGCTCTTTCAGTATCTCGATAAAGCCTGCTCCGGCTTCAACACCTGCTCCGATAAGGAACAGCGCCAGACCGAACTCTCTTAAGCATTCCAGGACAGATTTCTCCACATGGAAGCTGATCTTTCCGGCATGGCCGAAATGTCCCAGGATCAGTCCGGCGATCAGCGGACCGCCTGATGTTCCCAGGGAGAACTCAGCTCCGCCCGGAAGCGGAATTACGATCTTCGCAAGCACGATTCCAAGGGCAATTGCAAGTGCATACGGGAAAAATCCCATCGGATCTACATGGAACAGGTTGTCTTTCTTCTTTACATCTCCGACATTCTGAGCGGCCTCAAACTTTGCCCTCTCTGCAGCCATATCTGTGTTAAGAAGCTTCGGCACAAGCTGTACGAACAGCACGACGCCGACAACTCCGAACGGATAGGCAATACCATATCCGATTGATGCATTCGCAGAGCCGGTAGCATCCAGCGCGGCTGCAAGTCCCGGAGTACTTGTCAGTGCTCCGGACATCATACCTACCGTGATATCTGTCGGTACGCCGGCGATCTCGATAATGCCTGCCGTAACCAGCGCTCCGATTGCGATGATAATAAAGCCCAGCAAAATATATGATTTTGCATTGATCTTAAAGTTTCGGAAAAATTTCGGACCGGCAATAAATCCTACAGAGGTTACGAAACAGATCAGTCCCAGATCCTGGAACATCCCCAGCCCCTCAACCAGCGCCTCATCACTGCCGAGAAAATGGCCGAATACCAGGGCGACAAGCAGCACGCCTGCCGTCCCCAGTTCCACTCCTTTGATCGTAATGCTTCCCACAAGGTAGCCTACAAAGGCTACCAGAAAGAGAACCATCAGGGTTTCGCCCATCACACTTTCCTGAAACCAGTTTAGTAAAAACATGTATTAGTCTTCCTTTCTATCTCTCATGTCTTGCATATTTCGGAAGAAGAAGCGGAGACACGTCGCCTGTGTCAATTCCTGCCTCTTTCAGTTCCTCTGCATATGCCTGAATGTGATCCAGGTTCATATTGCCCAGTTCCACATTCTTCGCTTTCGCCGCCGCGGCCTTTCCTGCATTGCGTCCGAATACGATAATGTCAAGCAGGGAGTTGCCCATCAGACGGTTTCTTCCGTGGATTCCGCCGACTGCCTCTCCTGCTACAAGCAGGTTGTCGATCACCTTTGTGAATCCGTCTCCGCCGATCTCAAGACCGCCGTTCTGATAATGAAGCGTCGGATATACGAGGATCGGAAGTTTTCTCATATCGATGTCATATTTCATGTACATGCGGAGCATCGCCGGGATGCGTTTCTCGATCGTTCCCGGTCCGCCGATCTCCTCGATCATCGGTGTGTCAAGCCATACGCCGCTTCCAAGCGGTGTGTTCACGCCTTTGCCGCGCGCTGTACACTCACGGATAATACCTGATGCAGCTACGTCACGTGTCTCAAGCGGATGCATGAACGCCTCGCCGTCCACATTGACAAGCTGTGCTCCTACAGAACGTACCTTCTCTGTCACAAGAGCTCCGAAGATCTGTGACGGGAATGCAACGCCTGTCGGGTGATACTGGATCGTATCCTGATACAGAAGCGGAGCTCCCATACGGTATCCGAGGATCAGGCCGTCGGCTGTAGCGCCGTAGTGGTTGGACGTCGGGAAGCCCTGATAGTGCATGCGTCCCGCACCGCCTGTAGCGATGATGACTGTCTTAGCCTTAGCTACCAGGTAGTCCTCTGTCTCCAGGTTCTGAAGCACAGCTCCTGCCACCTGTCCCCTGTCGTCACGGATCAGCTCGACAGCAACCGTGAATTCAGCGACCGGGATCTGGCGGTTCAGCACTTCATCGCGGAGTGTACGCATAATCTCTGCTCCGGAGTAGTCCTTGCAGGCATGCATTCTCTTTCTGGATGTACCGCCGCCGTGTGTTGTGATCATGCGGCCTGTCTCATCCTTATCAAACATAACGCCCAGTTCGTTGAGCCATTTGATCGCATCCGGCGCTTCCATAACAAGACGTCTTAAAAGCTCCGGCCTTGCCGCGAAATGTCCGCCTCCGAACGCATCCAGGTAATGCTGTACCGGAGAATCGTTCTCCTTATCCGCAGCCTGGATACCGCCCTCTGCCATCATTGTGTTGGCGTCGCCGATACGAAGCTTTGTCACGATCATGACATTCGCTCCGGCCTCGTTCGCCTCAATCGCTGCGGACGCGCCTGCACCGCCGCCTCCGATGACGAGCACGTCAACGTCGTAGTCCACTTTGTTGATATCAACCTTCTCTGAGAGCAGACGGCTGTTGGAGTGAAGCAGGTGAACCAGCTCCTTCGGCGCCTTCTGTCCTTTGTTCGGCCCTACTTTGATCTCTGCAAATGCCTCTTCCCTGTAATCCGGATGAAACTCTTTAAGAAGGGCATCTTTCTCGTCCGCTGTCATACGTCTCGGCTCCACGCCCAGACGCGCTGCTCTGGTGGCCTCCACTTTTTTTACGGATTCCATCATTTCCGGTGTAAACATGATCTTCCCTCCTTATTTCTCAATCTCTCTGTTGTTGTAAAGTTCCTGCATCTCGGTGATCGGTTTCTGCATGATCTGCTCGATCAGCTGATCGTAATCGCCGTGATGGATCTCTTCCACACGCTCTGTCAGGTGCTTGGATTCCGGAGCAATATACTTTCCTGTAAGTCTTCTCGCCAGGACTCCAACCATCGGGTGGGAGATTCCCGCCGGACATCTCACGGAACAGCATCCGCATCCGATACAGTCGAAGGACTCTTCCGCGCACTTCTCGAACTCGCCGCGCTGTGCGTATGCAATGTACTGCATTACGTTCAGGTCCTGCGTACATGCCTTTGTACATGCGTTGCATCCGATACAGCTGTAGATCTCCGGATACAGATCCATCATCACTCTCTGCTCCGGCTTGATGTCTTCAATATCATAAGTTCTCTTGTCTGTCGGGAAGAACGGGACAGTAGCCACGTACATACCTTCTTCCACCTGTGTCTGGCAGGCAAGACATGTCTTCAACTCATTTTTGCCTTTGATCCTGTAGATCGTCGCGCAGGCTCCGCAGAAACCATGGCGGCATCCGCATCCTCTTTTCAGTGTATAGCCCGCATATTCCATGGCTGTCATGATCGTCAGGTCAGCCGGCACACTGTATTTCTTACCGAAAAAATATACATTTACCATATTTTCCATGATATTTCTTCCTTTCCCTAGTATTCATTCGGCATCTCATCGATCTCATCGCAACGAAATACCGGGCCGTCTTTGCACACATATTTTGAACCGATGTTGCATCTTCCGCACTTGCCGATTCCGCACTTCATGCGGAGCTCAAGCGTCGTATACACCTGTTCTCTGGAAAAGCCGAGTTCTTCCAGGCCTGCAAGCGTAAACTTGATCATAATCGGAGGTCCGCAGATCAGTGCCGTCTTGTTCACGTCGAATCCGAGCTCCTTTACATAATTCGGCACGAATCCCACATGGCCGTCCCAGCCTTCCTGCTCGCGGTCGATCGTCAGATGGACATGAACATCAGGCGCGTTCATCCAGACTTCCTGGATCTCCTTTAACTGAACCAGATCATCCGCAGAACGTGATCCGTAAACAATGTCTACGGTTCCGTAATCATCACGGTTGTCCAGCACATAGTTGATCACGGAACGAAGCGGAGCGAGTCCGATTCCTCCGGCGATGAACAGAAGGTCTTTGCCTTTGAGTTTGTCCTCCACCGGGAAATGATTTCCGTAAGGACCGCGGACTGTGATCTCGTCGCCCACTTCAAGGCTGTGGAGATAATCTGTCAGAACTCCGCACTTCTTGATGCTGAACTCCTGGTACTCCTTGTTGGTCGGCGACGAGGTAATGGAAAACATACCCTCGCTGATCCCGGGAGCACAGAGCATTGCACACTGTCCCGGCATATGCTCGAACAGCTTTCCGCCCTCCGGAGCATTGACGCGGAACGTCTTTACGTCCGGCGTCTCTTCTCTGATGTCTGTGATCACTCCGACCTGCGGGATCAGAGTATCCAGAGTATAATTCTTATGGCAGGTACATTCGCTCATTACTGCTCACCTCCCTGTTTCTGAAATGCTTTTATGACTTTGACGATATTCAGCGATGCCGGGCACTTCTCCACACATCTTCCGCAGCCAACACAGGAATACATTCCGTCGTTGTTCGCCGGATAGTATACCAGCTTGTGCATGAATCTCTGACGGAATCTCTCCTTCTGTGACTTACGGTTGTTGCCGTGCGCCATCATGGTAAAATCAGAGTACATGCAGGAATCCCAGCAGCGGTATCTCTGGACTCCGTTCTTGCCCATATCGTAATCTTTGATGTCATAGCACTGGCAGGTCGGGCAGACAAATGTGCAGGTTCCGCATGCGAGGCACGGCTTGTACAGCTCATCCCAAAGCGGATCCTCGAATTTTTCCATCAGCACATCGCCGTTCCAGCCGTCCAGTGACAGATGTGTATACGGAAGCTGCTCCACGAT
>CALWQS010000111.1 GCA_944383745.1 uncultured Mediterraneibacter sp.
AAAACAGCCGTGAAAGGAAGCACTCTTATGCAGGCACTCTTCGACTGTTCCTCTCCGCCGTGCCAACCTCGATTCCGTGGCTCCGCCGCTCCATCTCGGTCGCGGGCTATCGCCCTATGAAGATAACAAAAAGTGCCTGACCGAGAGTAAACTCTCGCCAGACACTTTTATTATCTTCGCACGGCTCAATGCCATCACGAAAGCTCTAACTTTCCTGTGTATAATTGATAGTAGGTTCCTTTTAGTTTGAGGAGTTCTTCGTGGGTGCCGCGCTCGATGATGCGTCCGTGCTCGAGCACCATGATTGCATCGCTGTTGCGGATGGTTGAAAGCCTGTGGGCGATGACAAATACGGTGCGCCCTTTCATCAGGTTATCCATGCCCTGCTGAACGATGCTCTCAGTTCTGGTATCGATGGAGGACGTCGCCTCATCCAGAATCAGCACCGGCGGATCTGCGATGGCCGCTCTCGCGATAGCGAGCAGCTGCCGCTGTCCCTGGGAGAGTTCTTCGCCGTCGCCGCTCAAATGGGTGTCATAGCCATTCGGCAGCATCCGGATAAATCCGTCTGCATGCGCCAGTTTTGCAGCATTTACTACTTCCTCGTCTGTAGCATCCAGTTTTCCATAGCGGATATTCTCCTTGATTGTTCCGGTAAACAGATGAGTATCCTGCAGTACGATGCCCAGCGACCTTCTAAGGTCAGCCTTTTTGATCTTATTGATATTAATATCGTCATACCGGATCTTGCCGTCCGCCACATCGTAAAAGCGGTTGATCAGGTTCGTGATCGTTGTCTTTCCTGCTCCGGTAGATCCCACGAACGCCAGCTTCTGTCCCGGCTTCGCGTAGAGCGTCAGGTCATGCAGCACCATATGGTCCGGCGTATAGCCGAATGTCATATCATAGAACCGCACGTCGCCTTTCAGCTCCTGGTAAGTGACCGATCCGTCCGCCTGATGAGGATGCTTCCATGCCCACAGGCCGGTACGCTCCTCGCACTCAGTCAGGCTTCCGTCTTCTTTCCGCTTCGCATTGACCAGGGTGACATATCCATTGTCGACCTCCGGCTCTTCATCCATCATCCGGAAAATACGCTCAGCGCCGGCAAGCGCCATGATGATAGAGTTGAACTGCTGCGCGATCTGCATAAACGGCTGTGTAAAGCTCTTTGTAAACTGCAGATAGGACGCCATAACTCCCAGCGTGATATTGCCGATTCCCGCAATAGACAGAAATCCTCCGAATACAGCTGTCAGCACAAACTGTACATTGCCAAGATTTCCAATCACCGGACCCATGATGCTTGCAAATGTATGCGCTCGGGATGAACTTTCAAACAGCTGCTCATTCAGCTTGTCGAACTCTTCCTCGGACATTCTCTCATGGTTGAACACCTTGACAACTCTCTGTCCGTTCATCCGCTCTTCCACGAACCCGGTCACATTTGCAAGGTCAAGCTGCTGCCGGATGAAATATTTTCCGCTGTTTCCCGTAACGATCTTAGATATAAAAATCATAAGGACGATCACAAGCACTGCCAGGACCGTCAGCAGCGGGCTCAGCACCAGCATGGCGATAAACGTAACAATGATTGTCAGCGATGACATAAGCACCTGCGGAATCGACTGGTTTATCATCTGTCTCAGAGTATCCGTATCGTTCGTGTAAAGGCTCATAATAGAACCGTTTGTATTCTGGTCAAAATAACGGATCGGCAGCTTCTGCATATGCTCGAACATTTCATCACGGACACGCTTCAGGACGCCCTGTCCGATCGTTACCATCAGCCTGCTGTAGATAAACGTGGCAATGACGCCGCAGAGGAAGATCGTTCCCAGCACTGTAAGCGCCATATAAAGCTCGCCGTAATCCGGGTCCTGCTGTCCGATCAGCGGAATGATATAGTCGTCCAGAAGGAACCGCAGAGACAGCGAAACGGAAATCGAAGCGATGGAACTGATCAAAATGCAGAACAGAACGACAATAAACTGTATCTTATAGGTTCCTGTCACATAGGCGAGCAGGCGCTTTGCTGTCTTGATCGTGCCGCCGCTCACTCTCGGTCTTTCCTGCTTACTCATCGTCAGCGCCCCCTTTCACCTGTGATTCATATACTTCTCTGTAGATCGCATTTGTCTTAAGAAGTTCTTCGGATGTTCCGATGCCGTTGATCTCGCCATTCTCCATAACAATGATGACGTCTGCATCCTCTACCGATGAAATCCTCTGTGCAATGATGATCTTTGTTGTGTCCGGAATCTCCTCTCTGAACGCCTGACGGATCAGAGCGTCTGTCCTCGTATCCACCGCGCTGGTAGAATCATCGAGGATCAGGATCTTCGGTTTCTTGAGCAGCGCCCTCGCGATACAAAGTCTCTGCTTCTGGCCTCCGGAGACGTTGTTTCCGCCTTCCACGATCATCGTCTCATACTTATTCGGGAACTCATTGATGAATCCGTCCGCCTGCGCCAGCCGACAGACTCTCTGAACTTCCTCATTGCTGGCATTCTCGTCTCCCCAGCGGATATTTTCATAAATGCTTCCAGTGAAGAGCACATTCTTCTGAAGCACCACAGACACCTGGTCACGGAGCGCTTTCAGATTATATTTGCGGACGTCGATGCCGCCCACCTTTACGCAGCCTCCCGTCACATCATAGAGCCTCGGGATCAGCTGCACAAGCGTACTCTTCGCACTTCCCGTACCTCCGATAACGCCGACGATCTGGCCGCTCTTTATGTGAAGGTTCACATTTTTCAGGGAAAGATTTCCGCCTTCTCCGGAATAACTGAAGTCTACATTCTCGAAATCAATATCCCCATTCGGCACTTCCTTGATCGCGTCTTCCACATCCTCCATCTCCGGCACTTCATTGAGCACCTCGCTGATACGGTCTGTAGATGCCTCAGCTATCATGATCTGTACGAACACAAAAGTAACCATCATCAGAGAAGACAGGATCTGAATCGCATACACAATAACGCTGGTCAGCTCTCCGGTCTGCATAGAACCTCCGATGATACTCTTTCCTCCGATGAGCACCATGATCAGCACGACCGCATAGACCGTGAACTGCATGATCGGCGAGTTCCAGGCAACAATCTTCTCTGCCTTTGTAAACAGCTCGAAAATCTTCTGAGAAATCTTTCCGAATTTTTTGTTCTCATAGTCTTCCCGCACATACGCTTTAACCACGCGCGCCGCATTGACATTTTCCTGTACAGTATTGTTCAGGACATCATATTCATCGAATACCTCGATAAAATGCGGATGCGCCTTTTTCGCAATCCAGAGCAGCATGCCACCCAAAATCGGAATTGAAATAAGGAGGAGCAGCGCAATCGGAATACTGATCGTCATCGTCATGATCAGAGAAAGAACGATCATGATCGGCGCTCTTGCCAGCAGACGGATGGTAAACATATATGCCATCTGCACATTTGTAATGTCCGTCGTCAGCCTGGTCACAAGCCCCGACGTTGAAAAATGGTCGATATTCCCAAACGAGAAATCCTGCACCTTATAAAAAATATCATGGCGAAGATTCTTCGCATATCCCGCTGATGCGATCGCCGCAGTCTGCCCAGCCTTCGCACCGAGGAACAGAGCGAACACCGCCATTGCAATAAGTAAAAGTCCCAGCCTGATAATATAACCCATATCGCCGCCGGTTATTCCGACATCAATGATTTTAGCCATCAGAAGCGGAATCAGGACTTCCATAAGGACCTCCAGAGCCACGAGAATCGGCGTCTGTATCGTCTGTCTCTTATATTCCCGGACAGAACGGAGTAATTTCCTATTCATGGTCTTTTATCTCCTCTCCTCTATTCTTTTCTCATTACCTAACAAGTTCTCGGACATCTGTGCCAGTACGTTCATGCAGGTCTTCATATCTTCCCCTGAGATCCCCTGCTTCAAGATTTTTTCCATGTATCTTATATTGGAAAGGATCTCTTCACGGACGCCTTCCGCCTTTTCAGTCGGAACTATTTTTTTGAGTCTTGCGTCTTCCTCAACGCTCTCTCTGACTACAAATCCGTTTTTTTCCAAAAGCTGCAGTATCCCCGACGCTGTGGACCGGCGAATCTGAAATTCCTTCTCAATATCTCTTTGATAGACGTCCTGCTTCAGACTCTGGAACAGAATATAGTGCAGAACTCTCTTCTGCATATTCGTCAGTTCGCTCTCTTCTCTGTGAAAACACATCTGTCTCTTCAGCTGATGCGAAACCATATTGATCAGCCTTCCCACATCGTCATGCGCCGGATCCCGCGCATCCTTCACACACATATCACATACGCTCTCCTTTGCTTTGTTCGGTAACTAACAATATAGTATAAAGAATTACTTTTTATTGTCAATCATCAAACTGCACAAAAGAAACCGTTTCTTTGCAATAAGCATAGGCTTTTTTTCTTCTTCCGTTCTTTATACATCTTTTTTCCCAATCACTTATTCAAACCATTTAAACAACTTCCGTTATTTACTTAGAATTTACCTAGTTTTTATTATAATTCTTCTCTTTTTCGCACAAAAATGTGGCAAATCGATTTGAAAAATTGTATAATGGATATCACAAAAATGAAAGAGAGGGCTCACTATGAAGCAAAATAACATGTTAGCTATGATTTTGGCTGGTGGTCGGGGAACTCGTCTGCATGAATTAACCAAAAAAATGGCAAAACCTGCCGTTTCATATGGTGGAAAATACCGCATTATTGATTTTCCCCTTAGTAACTGTGCGAACAGCGGAATTGATGTTGTCGGAGTGCTGACACAGTACGAATCCATCCAGCTCAACAGCTATGTCGCAGTCGGACGCCGCTGGGGTCTGGATGCAAAAAACAGCGGTGTATATGTTCTTCCGCCACGTGAGAAAGCAGATGCGAATCTCGATGTCTACAGAGGTACCGCGGATGCGATTTCCCAGAATATCGATTTTATCGACACATTTTCACCGGAATATCTCCTTATCCTTTCCGGCGACCATATTTACAAAATGAATTATGCCAAAATGCTTGCATATCATAAGGAAAACAATGCTGACGCAACGATCGCGGTCATCGAAGTTCCTATGAAAGAAGCAAGCCGTTTCGGAATCATGAACACAGACGAAGAGACGGGACGCATTGTTGAATTTGAAGAAAAACCGGAGCACCCGAAGAGCAATCTTGCTTCCATGGGTATCTACATTTTCAACTGGAAGCTGCTCCGCAAGATGCTGCTGGCTGATATGAAGGATCCGGATTCCAGCCATGACTTCGGAAAAGATATCATCCCCGCGCTTCTGAACGACGGGAAGCTGCTCTACGCTTATAAGTTCAAAGGATACTGGAAAGATGTCGGAACGATTGATTCCCTCTGGGAGGCGAATATGGATCTTCTCAGCAAAAATAACGAGCTCGACCTTCATGATCCGAGCTGGAAGATCTACACAGAGGATGTAACATCTCTTCCGCAGTACATAGGAGCTGACGCCAAGATCGAGAAGGCATTCGTCACTCAGGGCTGCGTGATCGACGGCGAGGTCAAAAATTCCGTTCTGTTCACCGGAGCTAAAGTGGCCGCCGGCGCTAAGGTCATCGACAGCGTGCTGATGCCGGGCGCCGAAGTAGAAGAAGGCGCAGTCGTCCAGCGCGCACTCGTAGCTGATGATGTCAAGATAGGTAAAAATGCCGTTGTCGGCGCCGCTGACAGCGAACATATTGAACTTGTTGCAAAACGTGTAAAGGGGGAAGAATAATATGAGCCAGGCTTTTGGAATTGTTAATTTTGCCGGAAACCATATTCAGGTAGATGGACTTCAGGAATACCGTCCCGTCGGGGCTTTCTCATTCCTCGGAAGATACCGTGTGATTGACTTCCCGATCTCCAACATGAGCAACAGCGGGATTGACACGATCCAGGTATATATAAGAAGGAAACCGCGCTCTCTCACCGAGCATCTCGGAACAGGACGCCACTACAATATCAACTCCAAACGAGGCAGACTTCATATCCTGTATACAGAGTCCAGTCTCGTAAGCGATATCTACAATACCGACATCGCCGCTTATATCGAAAACAGAGATGTACTTGAGCGCGTGCCGCAGCCTTACGTAGTGATTGCTCCGAGCTATATGGTATACACAGCTGACTACAGCGAGCTGTTAAAAACACATATCGACTCCGGCGCCGATGTCACACTGATGTATCACGCCGTAGACAACGCAAAAGAAGAATTTTTAAGCTGCTACACACTGGATATCAACAAGCAGAAAGGCGTCGACGCGATTACACCGAACCGCGGCAATGCAAAGAACAAGAACATCTTCATGGATACTTATGTAATGAAGAAAGAGCTCTTCCTCGACCTTGTAACAAAGGCACACAAAATGTCCGCTATGTACTCGCTCGTTGACATTATAGACGAGCAGTGCCATGAGCTCGATGTGCGCGCAGTACCGCACCGCGGATACTTTGCTTCCGTCACAGACTTCAAGAGCTACTATGATGCGAATATGTCCCTGATCGACCTCAAAAACGCTGCGAACCTGTTCGTAAACGACTGGCCGGTCTACACCCGCACCAACGACTCCTGTCCGACGCAGTATTTTGACAGCAGCTCCGTGAAATCATCTGTTGTCTCCAACGGATGCCTGATCGAGGGTACGATCGAAAACTCCGTCATCGGAAGAGGATGCGTCATCAAGGAAGGCGCTATCGTTAAGAACTGTGTCATCTCTTCAGATGTCGTAATCGGCAAGGGCGTACACGTAGAAAACGTAGTTGTAGACAAACACGCGAAACTGATCCGCGGAAAGAGGGTCATCGCTTCTCCGGAAAAACCGGGCTATATCAAACGCGGCGATACGCTGTAAATTTTGCTTTGTCGACGGAAACTTCTGGATGGATCAACGTCCGAAACCGGCAGGGCGGAGATGAGAATCGAAGACATATTCTGAGATGAGGGGCGGGGGCTCCGGGCTCCGTTCCGAAGGGTAAGAAAAGCTAAAAGCTCCGGAGGATGGCTAAGAGCAATCCGAAAAACAATACAACTCGCTGACGCTCAAACAGTATTGTTTTTCGGATTAACGCCATCCTCCGGAGCTTTAAGTTTTTCTAAACCCTTCTCCAAAGTCGCCAGGATCCCCCGCCCCTCATCTCAGAAAGACAGCCGAATCCCGCCCTGCCGGTTTCTGCGCTCATCCACCCGGAAGTTCACGCGGCAATCCCGGGAATTTAAAAACGGAGGCGAAGACGGAACTTTTCTGGTGTTTTTTTAAGTATTATCAATTATTTTGTGCTTCTACCAGCCTTGATCATGCATAAATGCGCAAGAAAGTGCTAAACAGCTGAAACTCCGTCTTCATTTCCGTTTCAAACTTCCGAGTTTGTGCGGAAAGTTCTGCCTTGGATAAAGTATAAAACAGCAGAAGCGTTCCGTTGGAAGGCCT
>CALWQS010000112.1 GCA_944383745.1 uncultured Mediterraneibacter sp.
GCGCTATTGGACTGAGTATGCGGCGGAGTCTCCGTTTGGATATTGGATATACAAGTAATCTGAGGAAGAGCTTCCGGAATCCAGGATCCCGTCGGAGCATCGCTCTGTGTGATCCAGCACCAGCGCGATATCAGCTTTGTCTGTGACCGTGATCTCTTCAGAAGAGTCGCCGTATTCTGCCGTGGAGGCAGAATCAGACAGCTCGGAGATTATACCGCTGTACTTTCCGTTTTCTATGCTTTCGGGTGACAGTGAAAGCATCAGAGATGAGACGTCCTCGGACAGAATCTCTGTGCGCGGGGTGCAGCCGAACTCCCGGAGCAGCTCCAGTGTGTTCGTATATTCCGGATAGAAATAGAACTGCGGCACCAGCACTGTCGAGGCGGGGACGGAGACTGCGGTATCGGCAATGTAAGGCCAGGGAGAAGTTTCCTGGACCTGCTCCGGGATACCAACGCTGAGCTCGCCGACCGGCGAGCCGTTTATGAGGGTGTCGGCGTCTGCCTCGAGGACGTCCTTTTTGTATGCGTCCAGAAGCTCTCTGCACTGCTCCTTTGTGAGCTTTAGGTCTTCGGCGATGCCATATGCGTCGGTCATACTGATGGAAGCAACCTGTTCCTTGTCAAGGTGAAAGACAGGAAAGAGCTGCTCGCGGTAGTCCCGGGACTGCATCAGCTGGCTGAGCGCAGCCTCTGCTTCGTCTTTTCCTATTATGTAGCGCCTTGTGAAAGTCCGGCCGCCGGAAAGCCTGCAGCGGAATACAGCCGGAATAAAGTCGTCGGAATCAAAATCGTCTGAACCGGCATAGATATTCTGCGGCGTGATCCCGTTTCCTATGTTTTCGATACCGGACCGCATCAGCGCGTAGAGCGTATCATTGTATTCCTCCGGCGCGAAAAAGCCGAGCTGCGCGTCATCATAAGAGTCTGTGTCCGGATAAGTAAAGTAATAAGAAAAGGAATCCGGACAGAAGCTGACAGCCTCGACCCTGTCTTCGCCGGGCAGACATCTGTCATAGCCAAACAGGTCAAACTGAAAGATGCACAGGATGGCAAGGACTCCGCCAATAGAGATCAGCGACGAACGCCAGCCTTTCAGGAGCAGCTTCAGATCCATCTGATAGATAAACTCAATGACAGCGCAGATGAGCACGGCGGTAAGCAGGCTCAGCGGTATGATCCATCTGTATTCAGAAAAAGCCATCACTTTAAGAACCAGAATACTCAGGAACGGCGCGGCGGGTATGCAGACCAGCCCTTTCAGGATCGGAGAAAATGCGGGGAACACTACGGCGGTTCCCGCTGCTTCCGAGGGATAGATCCGGTACAGGAGCACTGCCGCTGTGACCAGCAGGGCGGACAGCACGGTTACGGCGGCCAGCAGAGGGACGCGCAGAACGCCGGAACTGCTCTGTTCGATCAGAGAGTAAAATATCTCGACCGGAGAGAGATAGCCCGGCAGGAGCTCAAAAGCTGAACTGCCTGTCGAATAATAGCTTTTGAAAAAAACGGTCTGCAGTGTGTAAAGCAGATTCAGGACCAAGGTCGGATATACGAGCGCGGTCAGTGAGGCGAGAAGCCCGATGACTGTTCTCCCGGTCAGCATGACTGCGAACACGCATGTATTGTAGATGATAAAGTAAGCAAGCATCCCTCCGAACGCTGCCTGTGCACAGCGGAGCGTAAGCCCGGCAGTCATGATCCCTTCCGCGGCTCCTGCCGTGACTGTCAGTACAGAGCAGACAGCGTAGGGAACCAGGAAAATAAGCAGCCCGGACAGATATGCTGATGCGAACCAGCGCGTGCGCTTTACAGGAAACGCGTGGTAGAAGTCCAGCTTTTCCTTAGAGTGGATGTAGGCGAATCCGGTCAGCGCCGCCAGCACTGCCAATATTGCGATCACCGCCATAAGCGGCTGGAAGGAGCGGCCGTTGAGCAGCCCGGGGAAAAGAATGGGCAGGTCATTGTATATATAGTACCTGGATGCTCCGTCGGTGAAGCTGCTGATATAGAGCAGATCATATATGGGCATCATGAAGACAAGGACAACGCACGTGAGGGCGGCGAACCACCCTCTGCGGCGGATGTCCTCTCTGATCAGTTTAATGCAGGAAATCTTTAATGTCATAGCCGGCCACCTCCGTTTCACTGATAAATATTTCCTCAAGAGTAAGGGGCAGGACCTCGAAGAAGAGAGGATCCTGCGCCTGCACCAGGCGGACTGTTTCTTCGCGTCCGCCGCGGACGGTCAGCGTAAGAAGAGAGCCTGTGCGCTCCATTTTCAGAATGCGCAGGCTGCGGATGAGCGCCTGTTCCCGATGCGGGTCCGGAATAACACACTGCAGCTTACAGATACTGCACCGGAGCTGGTCCAGGTCCCGGGCGAGCAGGAGCCTGCCCTGATGGAGCAGCCCGATGCCGTCGCAGATATCTTCCAGCTCCCGCAGGTTGTGGGAGGAGATCACAGGAGTGAAGTCCCGGTTCATCATCTCAGAGGCGATCAGGCTCTTGACTGCCTGGCGGACGACAGGATCCAGCCCGTCAAAGGTCTCATCGCAGAGCAGATACTTTGTCCCCGAACACATCCCCAGCAGAATGGAAACCTGTTTTTTCATCCCTTTGGAAAAGGAACTGATTTTCCGCTTCGGATCAAGGCAGAACTTCTCTGTCAGGGAGTCGAAAAGTTTGCTGTCAAAAGAAGGGTACATCATCATATACCAGCTGCGCATCTGCCGGATATCCGCGTTGGAAAAAAAGTAAGGCGTATCTGACAGGAAGCAGATCTGAGATTTGATCTTCGGATTTTCGAAGACGGATACTCCGTCTGCAAGCAGCTCCCCGCTGTCCGGGCGGATGATACCCGAGATCATGCGCAGGAGCGTGCTTTTCCCAGCGCCGTTGGAACCGATCAGGCCGAACACCATGCCGTCCCGGATCGTGCCGGATATGTGGTTGACTGCGTGGATATCCTGAAACGTTTTGTCGAGATTCTTAAACTCGATCATCTGAATCCCCCTCTCTGTATAATCTGTCAATGATTTCGATATATTCTCTGTGTGTAATCCCGATCCCCCTGCCGTAGGCGATAAGCCGTTCGGCTTCCTTTAAGACAGACTGCCGTTCCTTTTCCGCCAGGGCTGTGACGTCTGCCGCGTAATTCCCCCTGCCCTTGACAGAGTAGATATATCCCTGCTGCTCCAGGAGAGAATACGCCTTCTGGATGGTGTTGGGATTGATGGACAGATCCACGGCAAGAGAACGGACGGATGGCATCTGGCTGTCTGCCGGAAGGATTCCGCGCAGGATCAGTGTGCGGAAACGTTCGGCAATCTGCTCATAGAACGGCAGCTTGCTCTGATAATCAATTGTGATCATGGCTATCCTCTTCTCTGTACTGAGTGTATAACGTGTACTAACATATATAGTACACTTAGTATAGCACTGCAGACGGCAAAAAACAATACGAACGAGAGAAAGACTTGTGAATCTATAAAAATAGTGCTATGATATCCCTGTTCTGTTCAAAGACAGTGCTGAAAATTTAACAGGGAAAGGAAACGAGAGAACGTGACCTATAAAGAAGCAAGGGTATATTTGGACGAATTGTCGAAATACGGAAGTGTACTTGGCTTGGATACGATTCGAGGTCTGTTGCGTGAGCTTGGGAATCCCCAGGATGATCTGAAGTTCATACATATTGCAGGAACGAACGGAAAGGGATCTGTGCTTGCATACACTTCGACGATATTGAGTGAGGCAGGATACAGGATCGGGCGGTATGTTTCACCGACAGTGGTTTCCTATCTGGAGCGGATCCAGACAGACGGCGAGTGGATACCGGAAGAAAGATTCGCTTATCTTACAGAAAAAGTGAGAGATGCTATTGCCCGAATGGAAGCGGCGGGAGAACACAGCCCCACCGTTTTTGAAGCTGAGACGGCGATAGCATTTTTGTATTTTAAGGAAATGGACTGCGACCTGGTGGTTCTTGAAGCAGGGCTGGGCGGAGAGCTGGATGCGACGAATATTGTGAAGAATACGGCGTGTGCGGTATTTGCCAGCATCAGCCTCGACCACATCGGAGTGATTGGGAATACGCTGGAGGAGATCGCGGAGAACAAGGCGGGGATCATCAAGCCCGGCTGCGCGGTCATCTCAGCGGAGCAGAAAAAAAGCGTGAGGGAAGTCCTCCGCAGCCGCGCTGAGAGTATGGGGCTGGAATTTGCCGAGGCAGGGCAGGCACAGGTGAGCAGCGAGGATTTCCGCGGGATCCGGTTCTCATATAAAGAGTTTGGGGATCTGTACAGCCCTCTGGCAGGAAAGTGCCAGACCGTGAATGCTGCCGCAGCGCTGGAGACAGTCAGGGCGCTCCGGCGGATGGGATACCGGATCAGTGATGAGGACGTGAGACGCGGTATAAGGAAAACCGTGTGGCCCGGGCGGCTTACCTGTGTGTCGGAGCATCCTCTGCTCCTGCTGGACGGGGCGCACAATGAGGAAGCGGCGCTGCGGCTCCGGGAGTCAATGGAGTGTTATTTCCCGGGAAGACGGCTGATCTTCATCATGGGAGTCTTTCGGGATAAGGAATATGAGAAGATCGCGGACATCATGTGCCCTCTGGCGTCCTCGGTGCATACGGTCAGCCTCCCGGACCGGAAGCGGACCCTTACGGCAGAGGAACTCGCACAGACAGTGCGCAGGCGGTGTCCGCATGTCAGGGCAGAAGAAAGTGTGGAGAAGGCTGTGGAGGAAGCGCTTGCGGAAGCGGGAAGCGAAGATGTGGTACTTGCATTCGGCTCTCTGTCCTACCTGGGACAGGTGAAAGAGGCGGCTGAACGGCTGGGAAAAGAGTCCCGGACGGAGCTTGATTAGGAAAGAGGAAAGAGAAATGATTGATCAGGATAAGATTGAACAGGCGGTGCGCCTTCTGCTGGAAGGGATCGGGGAAGACGCGGAACGCGAGGGATTAAAGGATACGCCGAACCGGATCGCGCGCATGTATGAAGAACTATACGGCGGAATGGATGAGGATGCAGGTGCGCACCTGGCGAAAACATTTTCCGTGGACAGCAGCGAGATGGTGATTGAGAAGGATATCACTTTCTATTCTACATGCGAGCATCACCTTCTGCCGTTTTACGGAAAAGCACATATCGCCTATATCCCGGACGGGAAGGTAGTAGGGCTGAGCAAACTGGCGAGGACTGTGGAGGTGTTTGCGCGGAGGCTTCAGCTCCAGGAGCAGCTGACCGGACAGATCGCGGACGCGCTGATGGAGCATATGCAGCCGAAGGGAGCGATGGTCATGATCGAGGCGGAGCACATGTGCATGACGATGCGCGGGATCAAGAAGCCGGGCAGCCAGACGGTGACGCTGGCGAGGAGAGGTGTGTTCGAGACAGACCCGGCGCTGGAAGAGCGGTTTTTCCGCATGATGGGAAGGCAGAACTGATGGACAGAGTCAATGCGATATGGAATCACCCTCTTTACCAGGAGTATTACCGCAGGCTGGAGAGGATGGAAGAGAGCCGGATCTTCTGCAGGCACCAGATGCCCCATCTGCTTGACGTGGCAAGGATCGCCCGGATCCGCAGCCTCGAGGCCGGCATGGAGCTGGATGCGGATGTCATCTACGCGGCAGCCATTCTCCACGATATCGGGAAATCCCTTCAATATGAAGAGAAGATTCCCCATGAGACGGCGGGAGTGAGGATCGCAGGGGAGATCCTGGACAGCCTTGACGGAGAAGCTGCATTTACAGAAGAAGAGAAGCGGATGATACTCACAGCCATTCGGGGACACCGCAGGCTCAGGCAGGATCCCGAGCCTCTGGAAAGGCTTCTGTACGAGAGCGACAAGGCGTCTAGGATGTGCCTTGCCTGCCCGGCAGAGGGAATGTGCGACTGGAGCGAAGAGAAAAAGAATATGGAGATCAAGGTATGAAGATAGGCGGAAAAGAATTTGACACGAAAAACAATACCTATATAATGGGAATACTTAACGTGACGCCGGACTCCTTCTCAGACGGGGGACGGTACGATAAGCCGGATGCGGCTCTGAGGCATGCGGAACAGCTTGTCAGAGAAGGAGCAGATGTGATCGACGTGGGCGGAGAGTCTACGCGTCCCGGGCACATTCAGATCACGGATGAGGAAGAGATCCGCAGGGTCGTTCCGGTCATCGAGGCGCTGAAGCGCAGGTTTGACGTGCCCGTGTCCATAGACACGTACAAGAGCTGCGTGGCAGAGGCGGCGCTGGATGCAGGAGCGGATCTTGTAAACGATATATGGGGACTGAAGTATGATGAGCGGATGGCGTCCGTGATCGCAGGGCGCGGGGCGGCGTGCTGCCTGATGCACAACAGGAATACGGCGGCGTACTCGGATTTTCTCGTGGATTTTATGGAAGACATGCGGGAGTGCGTGGAGACTGCCAGGCGCGCGGGAATTGCGGATGACAGGATACTGCTGGACCCGGGCGTAGGATTCGGCAAGACGTATGAGATGAACCTGGAGATCATCAGCCGGCTGGAGATCATGCATGAGCTCGGATATCCGATCCTGCTGGGAACCTCACGGAAGTCGGTGATCGGCCTGACTCTGGATCTTCCGGCGGACCAGCGGGAAGAAGGGACGCTTGTGACTACCGTGTATGGAGTGCAGAAGGGATGCGCATTTGTCCGTGTCCACGATGTGGAGAAGAACAGGAGAGCCATTGAGATGACAAGGGCGCTGATGCGGGAACACAGCCTGCGCGCAGAATAGAGAAGGAATCGCGCGGGGCAGCCCGCGAGCGAGAAAAATAAATTTGAAGCGGAGGAAGAAATGAAGCTGGACGAGATCAGGATAGAAGACCTGGAAGTGTTTGCCAATCACGGGGTATTCCCGGAGGAAAATGTGCTGGGACAGAAGTTCCTTGTGTCAGCGGTATTATATACCGATACGAGAAAGGCGGGGAAGACAGATGACCTGACCGCCTCTATTCACTACGGAGATGTGTGCGCCTTTATCGACCGATATCTCCGGGAGAATACCTTCAAGCTGCTGGAGCGCGCCGCTGAGAGCCTGGCGGAAGAGCTTCTCCTGAATACACAGAATCTCCGGAAGATACGGCTCGAGATAAAGAAACCGTGGGCTCCGGTAGGACTCCCGCTAAAGACGGTGAGCGTATCCGTGGAGAGGGAATGGCATGACGCCGTTATCGCGCTCGGCTCCAACATGGGCGACCGGAAGAAATATCTGGACGGCGCAGTGGAGAAGCTGAACGCAGCGAACGGCTGCCGCGTGAAAAAGGTCTCGGATTTCATCGAGACGCCT
>CALWQS010000113.1 GCA_944383745.1 uncultured Mediterraneibacter sp.
TTTGCATTTCTATGTCTTCCATATTCAGAACTCATAGACGGCAATACGAAAAGGCGGGGATAATATGACTATTTTAAAGACAGCCGGGCTGATTCTTGCTCTGGCGCTGTGCCTCATTTTTTCCTTCCATTTGATCAGGAAGAGGCGCCGCAGAAAAGCCTGGCAGGAGAGATACGACAGAATGAATATAGTGCGTGAATCGGCTGATCAGGAGGAAGAAGCAGAGGATGCAGAGCAGAATCACGTGTTTTTGAAAATTCAGATGTACCTTATTTCGCTGTGGCTGCTGTTTGTGCTGATAATACCGATCACCATCAGGATCGTGCCCTATAAAGAGATCCTGGAAGCGGGAGGATGGGCGCAAGCGGCAGGCCTTATCTGCAGACAGAATCTTCTGCCGCTGATCTGTACTTTTATGGCGCTTTTTGGTTTCGTCCTTTTTCGGCTGCTTGAACACAGATGGAACGGTACGAGACGTCTTCCTGTGGAGGTGGCATCAGCAGAGAATGAGAATTTCGAGTATCTTACTTTTTTAACCACATACATCATTCCGCTTGTCTGTATTAACCTTGATGAAGTAAGGTATGTATTTGTGCTGTTTATACTGCTCATCATTATCGGGGTTATTTTTGTCAGGTCAGATTTTTATCTGGGCAATCCGACGCTGGCTCTGATGAATTATAAACTGTACAGGATTCGTTATGTGATGAATGGGAGGGAACAAGAAAGAATGATCATTACAAGAGACAAGATTCGGGCGGGAGATTATGTTGAGGCGATTCCGTTCGACCAGCATGCCTGGTATGTGAGAAGGAGCAAATAAAATGTCAGTAAATATACAGGAGCAGATCCGAGAGATTTTAAACCAAACATCAGGTGTAAACTTGTTTTTCGCCTTGAAGCAGGAGGATGGAAATATCGTGATCCGGCAGGCGGATCTGAAAGATGGAGATACGCAGAGAAATTTAAAAACACAGTTTCTCAGCCTGCTTCAGGAAGATTTTCTTGGAGAGGAAGAGCTTCAAGTGGAAGAATTAAGCGGCGCTGATGAAAGAAACGGCGTTTTGTACCATTATGATATGGGAGAGTTTCCGGAATGCCTGAGATATTTTTCAGAATTTGATTATAAGAAGGATTATCCCAAATTTGTTTTCGGGAAAGATGATCTGATTCATTTGGAGGCTTACATCATCGTCATAGGGACACAGGAAACACACTGCGTATTATATAAAAGATTTTATCCGGTTTTTTTGCTCGGGCGGGGAAGCTTTTGCCTGATACCATCAAAGCAGCGCTTTGAAGAGCTGGACAGAGAAATTCTGCGTGTGAGCAGAGACTATCAGTTTATACGGGCGGGCAGTAATATTTATATTAAAGACCTGAAGGTTCTGGAAAAATTCGGAGGGTTCAAAAGCATTATCGAAAAGGAGGCGTCAGCCGCTGTAGACTTGATTGAGGGATTGAACCTATTGGAAGAGAGCGAAATACTTCGGGAAACACTTGCTCAGGATCTTTCATTTGCCAGAAAACTGTGCAGGGCAGGGAGACATTCCCCTGTACTTTCGAACCATATACCGAATGAGACGATCATTGAGTTTTCAAAAAATTATCCGGGGCTTTCCGGTCAGCTCAGATACAACGAAGAGGAGAATCGGATTCTGCTGACAACAAAAAAATCTCAGAAACTATTCCTGAAACTTTTGGATGACAGTTATCTGGTGTCTCAGCTGACGAATCTATATTATGAAAGTTCATCAAAGGAATGCGTATTTTCAGAGGAATAGAATGTCTGTAAAGCTTCTAAGGAGAACCCGAAGAATAACAATTACTGGAAAGGAATAAGAAAATGAAGTTTCTTCATATCACGGATCTGCATTTTTGTCCGGAGATGGACGGGCGGGATTCACGGAAGATGAGAGAGCAAATTATAGATTATATAAAAGATAAGAATTTGAAAGCAGACGAGCTGTTTGTAACAGGTGATTACAGACATGCTGGTCTTCAGATGGGTGAGCCGATAGAGAAAAGTGCCGGTCAGGCAGTACAGCTTATTTTGAAGATTGCATCGGCGGCGGGGATAACAGATGTGGAGCATATTCATCTTATACCAGGCAACCATGATCTTGACCGCGGGAAAACGAAGGCGGAGAAAGATGAGAATAGAAAGAGAATCCTGGAGATTAGAGATGCCTACAGTGTTTCTGCAGGTAACTTTAAAGAGGATGACCTGCTGTTCCTTAAGGGGCAGTTTCAGTTTTTTTATAAAGTCTGCGAACTTCTGTACGGAGAGAAGAATCCGTGGAAGGGGAATCCCCTTCATACATACAGGATTGTTGATAACACGGCTGTCGTGTATATGAATACAGCAATCACCCATCAGGCAGATGAAGATCGAGGGCATCTTATCATTGGAAATGACGAGCTTGACCTTCTGCTTTCGGAAATAGAAAATCATTTTCCCGGAATGCCGGTCATCGTACTGGCGCACCATGCATCAGAATATTTTGAAAAAGAGGAGAGAGCGGCAGTAGAGTTGATTTTTCGAAGGTATCCAGTTTTCTTATATCTCTGCGGCGATGCTCATACTACGTGGTGGAGGAAAATCAATGACTATTTGGAAATTACTATGGGGTGCCTGAAATCGGCAGAGGGCACAGAAAGCACGTTTCTTTATGGAGACAGTCTGACCGAAAACTATCAGGCACATTTCTGGATCGGAAAATTTGCAAGTGGCAAAGATCACGAAAACGGCTGGGCGCCTTATCAGCAGTTCAATGACACAATTTTGAAAAACCGCCCGAAAAGAGTTGTCACTAGGAGACTTGTAGAACAGGATAAAGAACAGCTTGAAAATGAGATGCTGCTGCCATGGATGAGGCACAGCCTGTCATATAGAGCGGTTTTCCCAGAATTGTTTATCGATCCGGTAATGATAGGAAGAAAAATACGCATCGAGCCGTCCATTGAGGAACTGTTGGAGCGATACAAAGATAAAAATATTGCTTTTACAGGAGGAGCGGGATCCGGAAAAACAACACTGATGAGATACATTTATTTGTATAAAAATCCCGAGTGTGAGTTCCTATATCTGAAAGCAGGCGCATTACGCAGGTCTTACAATGTACTGTCCGCCTATGAACGCAGCGTGATTGATCTGTTATATTCTGGAAAGTCTCTGCGAAAGCGGAGAATTATTCTGCTTGATGAGATGGATGAGGCTTTTTTAGACTCTCAGAAACAATTGGGACGGCTGATTGACAGATTGTGTGGAAAAAGGGGAAAGCTTTCTGTCTGGTTTGGATGGAGAACGGAACACCTGAATCAGAGCATGACAGAAAAGCTCAGTCATTTCCTGGATAATGAAATAGAAATCTGCAAATGGGATCCTGAAAAAGTAATCGCGTATATCAATACATACGAAGAAAAAGTGAAAGTGCAGGGACTGAGGAAAAGATTTGAGGCTCTTGTGGATAAAAATAACGAGATATACAAATTTGCAGAGACTCCGTTCCACCTGGTTCTGATTACATATCTTCTGGAAGAAAGTATGGGAGAAAATGGCCGTGAGCTGGATGTTAGCGATTTAAATATATACTCGCTATATAGACAATTTTTTTTCTGCTGGCTGGAGAAGGAAAAAGGCAGAGGGACGAGTGTACTTCAGAGAGAATCGATAGAAATAGAACTGCATAAAGCAGCGAAGGCTCTGTATTATGGAAAGAGTTATGCTGTCAGATGCAGTGATACTGCTGTTACAGATCTCCTAGTGTTTTCTTACAGAGATAAAAGGAATGGAGATTGGATTGCGTCGAATTTCTGGCACAGGAGTTTGTGCGCGTACTTTTATGCAGACAGTGTATTTCAAGCGATCAAAAAGGGCGGCATCTCACTGATCCGTGCTTTTGATCAGCCATTAAGAAATGATGTGACCGACATAGTACGAGCGGCTTTTGCATATGTTCAAGATACAGAAGATCTTTCAGCTCTTCAAAACAATATGATGCGGCTTTACGATCTGACAATTCATCTTGAGGAAGAAAATTCAGATCCAGAGAGTTGCAGGGAAATAGGTTCATTATCAAATTCACAGATTTTGATTTTACAGAATGAACTAATCTATCTGATCACACGCCTTCCGAACAACCAGACAGGAGTTGCCGATTTTATTGATGAAGCTTATAGAAATACGGATAATCGATATTTAAAATTGGATTTGGCTTATGGCGCAGTGCTCACTGGACCATCTTGGGTGGGACTAGATTATGCCAGATCGCTTGTCCCGGGATCAGAGTCTGATCTGACTAACAGGTCCTGGACAGTGGCATATTTCGGTGATGTGCAGGCGAACCCCTATTCTTATTGCGATACGGGGGAGTGCACCTGGGAAAAATCAAGGAATGCGCGGTTAAAACGTTTTCGATCCAACAGTTGGAAGGCACTTCGGTTTCGGATTCTTGATTTCCCTCTTATGTACTGCTTTTACGCCAGTCGTGGATGGTGGGATGTGAATGAAGAAGATTTGAAAACGATTAGAAATGCGTCTGTAGATGATGAGATATATACTGAGGGAGAGAAAAATTTTCTGCGGGAGACGAAAAACAGGCTCACAGAGGAATTCGGGCGGCAGTTATGCAGAAAAGGCAGGGAGCATGAGTCAGGATCAGATGTTTGATATTTCCCTCTTGACTTATTTTAATGTACTTCATATAATAAATGAGTATATTGCAAAGACGAAGAAGAGGAATATTAGGGACGTATCGTTTTCAGAGAGCTGCCGGGAGGTGCGAGGCAGCAGCGTAAATCCTGAACTGGCCTCAGAGTCCTTCTGCTGAACGGGCAGGGTGATGCTCCGCATGACTGAGAATGACTCAGCAGGTGCAGAGCCGGGTAAGCAGAAGCGGGTATTCCCGTTACAGAATAAATGAGTGCATCTGTTCTAAACGAAGCAGGGAGAGGGAAGTGCCCCTGCCGGCTGTAAAGAGCGGATGAATAAGAGTGGTACCACGGAATGAAGCCTTTTCGTCTCTTGATCTGAGAAGAAAAGGCTTTCTTTATACCACGGTATGTGGAAAACTGCCGGCGGCAGGGTATCTGTATGAAAGAAAGAGAGGAATCATCACATGGGCACAAAGATTGTGTACAACCACAGAGCCATTGAGAAGAAATGGCGCGAGAGATGGGAAGAGAACCCGGTCAATCCAAAGGTGGATGACAACGGGAATAAGAAACAGAAATACTACTGTCTGGATATGTTCCCGTATCCGTCAGGGAACGGACTCCATGTAGGGCATTGGAGAGGATATGTGATCTCAGACGTGTGGAGCCGTTATAAGCTGCAGCAGGGATACTATATCATCCACCCGATGGGCTGGGATGCGTTCGGTCTTCCGGCTGAGAACTATGCCATCAAGATGGGCGTTCACCCGGCAAAATCTACGGCGGAGAATGTGGCAAATATTAAGAAGCAGATCAACGATATCGCGGCGCTCTATGACTGGGATATGGAAGTCAATACGACAGATCCGAATTTCTACAAGTGGACGCAGTGGATTTTCGTGAAAATGTTCAAGGCAGGCCTTGCATATGAGAAGGAGTTCCCGATCAACTGGTGTCCGTCCTGTAAGACAGGCCTTGCAAATGAGGAAGTCGTAAACGGAAAATGTGAGCGCTGCGGCGCGGAGGTGACGAAGAAGAACCTGCGCCAGTGGATGCTCCGCATTACGAAATATGCGGACCGTCTGTTAAATGATCTGGACAAGCTTGACTGGCCGGAGAAGGTAAAGAAGATGCAGACGGACTGGATCGGAAAATCCTACGGAGCAGAGGTGGATTTCCCGGTCGAGGGAAGAGATGAGAAGATCACGGTCTATACGACAAGGCCGGATACGCTCTATGGGGCGACCTTTATGGTTCTGGCTCCGGAGCACAAACTGGCTGCTTCTCTTGCGACAGATGAGACAAGGGAAGCTGTGGAGAAATATATTTACGAGGCTTCTATGAAGTCCAATGTAGACCGTATGCAGGATAAGGAGAAGACAGGTGTGTTTACCGGAAGTTATGCGGTCAATCCGCTGAACGGCGCGAAGACGCCGATCTGGCTCTCCGATTACGTACTGGCTGATTATGGTACGGGAGCGATCATGTGTGTTCCTGCCCATGACGACCGTGACTTTGAGTTCGCGAAGAAATTCGATATCCCGATCATCCAGGTTATCGCAAAAGACGGCAAAGAGATCGAAAATATGACCGAGGCTTACACAGAGGCGGCGGGAACGATGATCAACTCAGGCGAGTGGAACGGAATGGAGTCCGCTGTGCTCAAGAAAGAGGCTCCGCATATTATCGAGGAGAGAGGACTCGGCCGGGCGACTGTGAACTACAAGCTCCGCGACTGGGTATTCTCGCGTCAGCGCTACTGGGGCGAGCCGATCCCGATTGTGCACTGCCCGGACTGCGGCTGTGTGCCGGTGCCTGAGGAAGAGCTTCCGCTCCGCCTGCCGGACGTAGATTCCTATGAGCCGACGGGAACCGGAGAATCTCCGCTTGCCGCGATTGACGAGTGGGTGAACTGTAAGTGTCCGGTCTGCGGAAAACCGGCGAAGAGAGAGACCAACACCATGCCTCAGTGGG
The DNA here is from genome assembly GCA_944383745.1 of uncultured Mediterraneibacter sp. GTDB lineage: Bacteria > Bacillota > Clostridia > Lachnospirales > Lachnospiraceae > Mediterraneibacter. The sequence goes on from CALWQS010000113.1 coordinate 6,631, forward strand.
CAGGGTCATCCTGGTATTTCCTGCGCTATGTAGATAATCACAACGACAAAGAACTGGTTTCCAGAGAGAAAGCGGATGAGATGCTTCCGGTCGATATGTATATCGGCGGCGTGGAGCATGCGGTGCTCCATCTCCTGTATTCCAGATTCTATACAAAGTTCCTGTGCGATATCGGCGTGATCGACTTCGATGAGCCGTTCCATAAGCTGTTCAACCAGGGAATGATCACCGGAAAGAACGGGATCAAGATGAGTAAGTCCAAAGGGAATGTGGTATCACCGGATGATCTGGTGCGTGATTACGGATGCGACTCTCTGAGAATGTACGAGCTGTTCGTTGGACCGCCGGAGCTGGATGCAGAGTGGGATGACCGCGGAATTGACGGAGTAAACCGTTTCCTGAAACGTCTCTGGAACCTGCTCATGGAAAGCAAGGACAAGGATGTTAAGGCGACGAAAGAGATGATCAAGCTCCGCCACAAGATGGTTTACGATATCACAAGCCGTCTGGAGAGCTTCAGCCTGAATACGGTTATCTCCGGTTTCATGGAGTACAACAACAAGTTCATCGA
>CALWQS010000114.1 GCA_944383745.1 uncultured Mediterraneibacter sp.
TCTGTCTGTCCGTAGAAGGTCTTTCCTTCCAGGCTGCCCTTCATCTCATACTTCACGACGCTCGGGAAATCCTTCGCCACATAGACGTCCATCTCCTCTGTGGAGATCACCTCTGTCTCGACGTCAATATCCGGATCCGGCTCCGGATCAGGCTCCGCCGTCTCCTGGCCGATATAGTGGATATCCTTCACCTGAACGTCCGTCACGTTCTGGTTCCAGCTTCCGCACTTGAATGCGATCTGGCTGCCGAGCACATCTGCGATGCCTGAGAAGTCCTCTGCCTCAAAAACAGTCTCGCCATCCAGCACCAGGGTCATCTTGTGGTCCGCAGTCCACTCGATATGTACCGCCATTTCCGTTCCCTGTGACGGAGCTGCATGTCTTGAACCCTGATACCAGTCCCCGCTTCCTCCGGTGTACTTCTGCCAGAACCATCCGCCATTGTCATATCCGACGAACATGCCGTTTGCATCTGTGTCGTACCCCAGGTAGACGCCGAAACGATCACAGTCTCCCGTACCGGTATTGGCATTGTTCGTCTTCATCGTGAAGTCGAAGTAGCCGTCCTGGCTGAAATCAAAGGTTCCCGGATGCACAAACATTGCCGGCTGCGACCCCGGGTTATTCCCGTTTGACGGGCCAGACATCAGATGAAGCCATCCGTCTTCCACTGCGCAGACTGCCCCATCGCCCTTTACGCTGGCAGGATCCTGCGCCCATCCGTCGTTGATGCCGTCTTCCGCAGCTTCATTCTGTACTGCCGCTGTATTCTCTTCTGCATGTACAAAATAAACATTGGAAGGAAACATCGTTCCTGTCACGGCTGCCGCCAATGAAAGGCTTAAGAGCCGCAACACGAGTTTTCTTTTCATAGTCTTTTCCTCCTTATTATACATTTTAGCACAATGCGCATATTGTCATTTTAATATATATGTATTTTTTGCACAATACTTTTTCCTCTCAATCTGCTTTATGTACAAAAAATATATCCTTTTGTGCACAAAAAGCTATTTGTACCCGTCCCTTTAAAGTAAATTTACCCAATTCCACTCTCCCATTTTATTTTTTTCGCAGATTATTTCCGCTTCAAGAAATCTTAATGCCTTTTTTATTTTTTTTCGTTTTCCTTAAGACTTCTCTCATACTTTTGACACATTTTCCATTTATACTATGAGTCAGATAGTTGATAAACAACTATCTTCCCCCCCTCATAAAGTAAAGGCACCGCAGGGTGCCGCACTTTACTCTCATTCCTTTAGATAACTATAAAAACGAGGAAAAACCGTCAGCCGAGGCTGACGGTTTTTCCTTTTACAGCATTATTTAATTCATTCTTTTCTCTTCCATCCAGTCATACAGATCCTGATACACCTGCCGGCGGTCCGTCTCATTCAGAAGCTCATGGCGGTCGCCGTCATAAAGCTTCAATGCGACATCCTGAAGACCGGCCGCCTTATACTGCTCGCAGATCTTTCTGACTCCTTTCCCGAAGTTTCCAACCGGGTCATCGCTTCCGGATGCGAAAAGGATAGGCAGAGTTTTGGGAATCATGCAGATATTTTCTTTCTTCTCCATACTCTGCATTCCCGAAAACAAACTGTAGTAAGCATTTACAGTAAACACAAAAGAGCACAGCGGGTCTGTTACATACGCGTCCAGACGCTCAGGATCGCTTGTTATCCAGTCCGCCCTTGTCTTTGCCTGTTTGAACTTTTTATTATAAGAGCCGAGCACCATCCCGTCGATCAGCCTGCTGCGGTAATGCCATCCCCTGACGGCTGCCATCAGCCGGCAGAGCCGCTTCCCGCAGACAAGCACCGCTTTGCTCTGATCGGCAGACGCCCCGAGGAGCACCGCGCCGCTCAGTCCGTTCCCGTACATTTGGATATACTGCCTCACCAGCAGGGAACCCATGCTGTGTCCGAGCATGAAGTAAGGGACGTCCGGATATTTTTTCACCGTGCGCTGCCTCAGCGTATGCATATCTCCGATCACACACGCATTGCCGTACTTTTCATTAAAAAAACCATACTCTGACTTACTCTGGATGGATTTCCCATGCCCCAGATGATCGTTCCCCACCACATAATATCCATGGCCGCACATAAATTCTGCAAATTCGTCATATCTCCTGATATATTCGACCATTCCATGGCAGAGCTGCAGGACAGCCTTCACTTCTCCTTCCGGTTTCCACTCGATTGTGTGGATCTCGGTATTGCCATCTTTGGACGGGAAATAGAACTCGTCTCTCATGTTACTCACTACCTGTCATCTAATTTTATGTATTCGCGATACGGCGCGAGAGGCTTATATGCCGGGCGGATGATCTTATCCACATTCTGAAGCTCCTCCATCCTGTGAGCGCTCCAGCCGACAATACGCGCCGCAGCAAAAATCGGTGTGTACAATGACGGCGGGATATCCAGCATACTGTACACAAGCCCGCTGTAGAAATCTACATTCGCATTGACGCCCTTGTACATCCTGCGCTTCTCACCGATGATCTCAGGAGCCATGTGCTCTACTTTTTCGTACAGTGCGTACTCCGCATCATGTCCCTTCTCATGCGCAAGCTTTTTCACAAATGCTTTGAAAATATCTGCACGCGGGTCAGAGATCGAATATACGGCATGGCCCATTCCATAGATCAAGCCCTTCCTGTCAAATGCTTTCTTGTCAAGAAGCGCTTCAAGATAAGCGCGCACCTGATCGTCATCGGTCCAGTCGGTCAGATTCTTCTTCATATCCTCAAACATCTGCGTCACCTTGATGTTCGCACCGCCGTGCTTCGGTCCCTTCAGAGACGCCATCGCCGCCGCGATCGTAGAATAAGTATCTGTTCCGGAGGAAGTCACGACATGGGTTGTAAATGTTGAGTTGTTTCCGCCGCCGTGATCCATATGGAGCACCATGGCCATATCGAGAATCTGAGCCTCAAGCTCTGTATACTGCCTATCCTCGCGGAGCATCATCAGAATATTCTCCGCTGTGGAAAGTTCCGGCTGCGGCGCATAAATATACAAGTCCTCTCCTCTTCTGTAATTGTATGCGTGATACCCGTATACCATAAGCATCGGGAACTGGCTGATCAGGTTCAGGCACTGGCGCAGCACGTTCGGAATACTGGTATCGTCAGCCTTCGCATCATAGGAATAAAGCTGCAGGATACTTCTCGTGATGCTGTTCATCATGTCGCGGCTTGGCGCCTTCATAATCACATCGCGTACAAAGTTCGGCGGAAGCATGCGGCGCTCCGCCATCATATCCTGGAAATTCTTCAATTGTTTTTTGCTGGGAAGCTCTCCGAAGAGCAGCAGATATGCAGTTTCTTCAAACCCCGGATGCTTTGCGTCAAGGAATCCTTTCACAAGATCCTTAATATTATATCCCCGATAGTACAGATTTCCCTCGCAGGGAACACTCTTTCCATCGACGATCTTTGAAGCGCAGACATCGGAAATATTCGTAAGCCCGGCGAGAACCCCTTTTCCATTCAGGTCGCGGAGTCCGCGCTTTACTTCATACTTCGTATAAAGTTCCTTGTCAATCTGATTGTTCGTTTCACACTTGAGAGCTAATTCTTCAATCTCTGGAGTAATATCGAAAAAAATGCTGTCAATATCTTTTGCCATGTACGTTTCCTCCTTCTCTCTTATATTCTTTTTATCGCTATGACCTTTTTATTATACTAAATTTATGCAATATATACAATTAACTGACTATTAAAAATTTATGAACTCCGTGTCTATTATCTTTCTTTCATTTTCAGACACCTGTTTTTCTCCTCCCGCAAAGCTCATCGGACAGTCTCGCAAACTCTTCCAGAGTCAGCGCCTCCCCCCGGACCGAAGGGCCTTTCCCAAGCGTTTCTATCGCCGCCTCGATCTCCTCTTTCGTAAAATCCAGCTCCGGAGAATTTTTAAGCCCGTTCGCCAGCGTCTTCCTCCGCTGGTTAAAGGACGCCCGGATAATACGGAACATCAGCCTCTCATCCTTCACTTCGACAGGCGGAGTCTCATAGCGTTCCAGACGGATGACTGCCGATCCCACCTTCGGCCGGGGCATAAAACAATTCGGCGGGACATTCGCCACAATATACGGCTTCGCATAATACTGCACCGCCAGAGAAAGCGCGCCGTAATCTTTTGTCCCGGGTCCCACCTGCATCCGGTCCGCCACTTCTTTCTGCACCATAACAGTGATACTCTTGATCGGAACATTCTTCTCAAAAAGCCCCATGATAATCGGCGTGGTAATATAATATGGAAGGTTCGCCACAACCTTGATCGGCTTTCCGCTGTTCTGCTCTTCCGCAAGCTTTGCGATATCCACCTTCAGCACGTCTTCATTGATCACAGTCACATTATCATACCCGTCCAGCGTGTCCTCGAGAATCGGGATCAGCGCGCGGTCGATCTCCACCGCAGTCACCTTCCCCGCAGCGCACGCCAGATACTGCGTCATCGTACCGATCCCCGGCCCGATCTCCAGGACGAAATCATCCTTCGTGATCTCAGCCGACCGAATGATCTTATCAAGCACATGCGTGTCGATGAGAAAATTCTGCCCGAACTTTTTCTGAAACACAAAATTATACTTCTGCAGTACGGCGATCGTATTCTGCGGGTTTCCTAATGTAGGTTCTTTCATTATATTCTCCATTCCGCCGCCTTTCCCGGCGGCACACAACATTTTCTTCTACAGATTATACAGCTTCCTCGCGTTCTCTTCCGTCCGGCAGATTACCTCTTCCGGCGTTGTCCCCTTCAGAGCCGCAACAGCCTGCGCCACATAGGTCAGATTCAGGGATGAATTTCTCTTTCCCCTGAAAGGCTCCGGCGCAAGATAGGGACAGTCCGTCTCGAGGACGATCCGCTCCAGCGGGATCTCCTGCACGACTTCCTTCAGCTTCCGCGCATTTTTAAATGTCACCACGCCGCCTACTCCGATATAATATCCCATCTTCACGTACTCCCGCGCCATCTCCGGAGAGTAGGAATAGCAGTGGATAACAGCCTGCATCCCCGCGCCGTACTTCTTCATGATCTCCATCGTATCGGACGCCGCCTCGCGGCTGTGAACCGACACAGGCATATGCTTCTTCGCCGCCAGTTCAAGCTGACGGATAAACCAGTATTTCTGCGTATCATGCTCTTCCTTGTCCCAGTAATAATCCAGGCCGATCTCCCCGACAGCGACAATCTTCTCCCTGCCGAGCAGTTCTTCCATCCTTCTGAACTTTTCTTCATCCAGGCTGCCCGCCTCGTCCGGGTGTACGCCGATCATTCCATAGATAAAGGGGTACTTTTCCGTAAGCCCCAGAACCTTATCCCAGGATTCTACCGAAGCCGAAGCATTTACAATCGTGCCCACGCCTCCTGCCGCCATGGAGTCGAGAAGCGCTTCTCTGTCTGTATCAAACTGCTCGTCGTCATAATGAGCATGTGTGTCAAATATCATATTTCCGCGTCCTTTCCATAATTCAGCGCGTCAGCCGCGCCTCCGCATTAGTAACATTTTATCCTGCTTTCCCCGGAAAGTAAAGAAAAACAGCGCCCTGATCCACAGGGACGCCGTTTCTATATCGCTGCCCGCAGCCGCTTTTCTATGTGCCTTCCTACAGCACGATATCATCGATCTTCTCAAACCCGTTCAACGTATAAGACTCCACTGTCCTTCCGTCCACAAGATAGAAGACATCGCCCACATAAAGGCCTCTTGTATCCCCGTAGCTTTCCATCGTCCGTGAGAATACCTCTGTAAATCCATTCTCCGCATCATAGGAGAAAATATAGTATTTCGCGCTGTCGCCATATGCCGTAAAGCCGAACAGGTTTTTCTCCACGTCGGCAAACACCGCTTTGTAGTTGTACACATTCGTACTGTACATGCCGTCGATCACATAGGTCTGTGTCTCCTGCACTGAGGACGGGTCTGATATATCGAACATGGAGAGCTTCACGCCTTCTGTCGTCGTCCCGCTCAGATCAGCATCCATGCCGATCCCGAGGAGCAGCCCGTCCCCGTATGGGTGAAGATATTCAGAGAATCCGGGGATCTTCAGCTCGCCGATGATCCTGGGATTCGACGGCTCAGAGAGGTCCACAGAAAACAGTGGATCCACCTGGCGAAATGTCACGAAATATCCCGTATCTCCCATAAATCTTGCCGAATAAACACGTTCATCTTCCGCGAGATCACGGATCTCTCCCACTGTCTCCAGGTTTCCATCCAGCACAAAGAGCGCATTCGTATCTTCAACCTGGCTGTCAATCTCCTCATTCGAAGAGCCCACCCGCGGCATCGGATACACCCCGATCTCCGAGCCGGGCGATATCGTGGTGACCAGCCTTAAATATCCTTCATATTCATCAATACTGAAGGAATCATTGAGAGTCCCGTCTACCTTCGCCTGCGCAATCCCGGTAAGTGTTCCGTCTTTATATGATATTTTGCGTATCGACGTCTGAGTCACTTCAGAAGCATAGTCGCTGATGTACATTTCTGTTATATAGATATTTTCCCCGCTGACATAGCAGAGATTGGCGCTTCCGAACACTGCCTTGCTGTCCGTCTTATAAGCCGGATCTTCAAGGGAAAAAGCGGAGATCACAGTATACGCTTCCCCCATCCCGCCATCCGGCATATAGATATCCGAAGCGTCAATCATCTGATCCTGAACCTCCGGGATGTAAGCTGAGACATCCTCTCTCGCCGCGCCGATGTCCGCATAATAGTTGCTCAGCAGGTACACATAGCCGTCCTTTGCCCGCATGGTATTGTAATACCCGCTCTGCGAGATCCCACCCAGGAACACCGGCTCCGCCGGGCTGCTCACATCATAGACGTCCGCGCAGGTATAATCCCGGTAATAACCGCTGCCGATCACCGCGATATCCTTCGCCGCCTCATCTCCGCCGGCTTCCTCGCCTGTATCTTCCGAATCAGAAGACGCCGCTTCCTCATACTCTGATCTTGAATAGACCACAACAAGCCTTCCATTCTCCACATACAGTTCTGTCACAAGAACCGACTCTTCCATTGTGATCTCCGCCAGACTGTTCAGTTCTCCTGCCCCCGCGCTGACGATATCGATCTTCTGTCCGTTCAGAATATAAAGATTGTCTCCGTCTGTCTTCACTATATCGCCTTCGCCTACGCCCTCTTCTCTGAC
>CALWQS010000115.1 GCA_944383745.1 uncultured Mediterraneibacter sp.
AGCTCATCCATCCCCTCTCCTGTGACCAGCGCGGCCGCCAGCTTCGCCATCGCTTCCGCCTGCCCTGCCTTATCATTATAGACAGTTCCGGCAAGCTCAGACTCGACGACTGCCTCCAGACCCACATCCGTGCCGTCGATCCCGAAGAACACGGGCATTCCGGACTCCGTGCGGTTCAGCTTCTTATATGCATCGATCGCTCCCAGCGCCATATCGTCATTGTTCGCCAGGACAAGCTCGATCTCATTCTGATACTGGCCGATGAGCTGCTGCATCCTGTTCTGCGCCTGCGCGCGGTTCCAGTTCGCAATGCCGTAGCTCAGCTTCTCAAGCTTGATTCCCTTGCTCTTTATTGTATCGACCGCGTTTTCCGTACGGATAATCGCGTCCTGGTGGCCGGGCTCTCCCTCCAGCACTACATACTGGATCTTCCCGTCGTTATTTCGGTCGATCCCGCTGTCCGCAAGAATCACCTCAGCCGCCACTTCGCCCTGCATCACGCCGGACTCCTTTGCCTCCGCGCCGACATAATACATCCGTTCCCACTGCAGCAGATCCTCCGCCACCGGCTCCCTGTTAAAAAAGATAATCGGGATGTCCTTTTCCCTGGCAAGGTCTATGATCTCAGACGGATCCGCCCTGTCTACGAGATTAACACAGAGTACATTGCACCCCGCATTGATCAGCTCCTTCACCTGATCGTTCTGCGTTCTCTGAGAGCCTGCTGCGTCCCGCACCGCCACGACTGTTTCCAGATCGCCTGACTCCAGCTCATCCATCTGCTCTTTAAAGCATTCAAGCAGTTCTCCCAGAAATGTATCGCTCTGATTGTAACATGTCACACCCACATACACTTTATCCGCCTTCTCATGCTGCTGTTCTCCGCAGGCGCTCAAAAGCGCCGCGCCCATGCAGCAGAGCAGCCCTGCCGCCGCAATTTTTCTGCTCTTCATATATCTACCTCTGATTCCCGCATACCCTATTGACTCATTGTAAAAAGAAGCTCCTGATTCTCCTTGGAAAACAGATCGTCTCTCCGCAGCACTGTATGGGACACCGTCCTGTCTCCCGCTTCATGGAAATAATTTCTCAGACTTTCCGCGACCTCTGTCAGGCTCTGATACCCGACATTGAACGCATCCGGAACAACCAGACATTCAACGCACCCGGTATCCACATAGTAAACCGCCTCCGTAGAATTGCCGATCCCGTACACGACAGCCCCGTGCAGGTTATTTGCCGCCGCGCCTGCCCCTGCCGCTGTAAGGCTGTTGTCGTCGAGGGCGATCACCAGATCCACCTTCGGCAGAGTATCCAGGGAAATCTCATCCTCTTCTCCAAAAGAGCCCTCCACCGCCCATACAGTCACGGCGCCGGTGTCTTCTGTGACGCTTTCAAATCCATTTCTGAGATTAACCGCTGCTTCCGATTCCGACGTCTGCGTCACGATCCCCAGCTTCTTGCCTTTCAGATTCCCCCCATAATCTTTCAGTACTTCCTCCGCCAGCGTCTTCCCCATCTCATAATTATCCGCCTCTGTAACTGGAAGTGCGGAAGCCTCTTTCTCAAGAGAGGCTGTTGATCCTGCAAGCATGACCGGGACGCTGTTCTCGATCCTTTTCAGCATTGCCTCTGCATCCGTCCCCGGCACCGGCTGTACGATGACTGCATCAGCCCCGTTGTCGATTTCCTGCTCGATCACGCTCTCCTGCTCTTCCACAGACATCACGCCTTCTGTCCCCACGACGAACATCTCGATCTCCTGATCCGCCGCCGCCATCTGAAGCCCGTACTTGAACGCCGCCCACTGATTGTCATCCGAGTCCTGGACGATCACAGAGACCTTATCCCTATTTCTGCTGGTATTGCCGCTCAGCATCACTCCGGCCAGTGTGAGCACCAGTACCGCGAGCGCTCCTTCTATCAGAATAAACATTTTATGATTGTTCTTCATCGCCGTTTCCTCTGTTTTCTCTGTCGATCATCTCTTCGCCGCCGAATCCATACCCCTGTTCCAGTATTTTTCTGTTCTCTTCCGTGTACGGCACTGCGGGGATGCAGATCGAGATCGTTGTTCCTTCATCCGGCTCACTCTCCACGGTCAGCCCATACTCTTTTCCGAAAAGGAGCTGAATGCGGTTGTTCACATTTACAAGACCTACTCCCGAGCCATGCTTGTGCACCCGGTTGCTGTCAGTCAGAAGGAGGCGCACCTGCTCTTCCGACATCCCGATCCCGTTGTCCTCCACCGAAAGGATCACTCTGCCGCCTTCCTGTCTTCCCTTCACTCGGATCTCTCCGCAGTCGTCCATGCCGCTCACCCCGTAGTTGATAGCATTTTCAAGGATAGGCTGAAGGATCAGCTTCACTGTACAGTAAGAACAGATCTCCGGATCCACATCGAAAGTGACAGAAAAAGTATTCTTATACCGCACCTTCTGTATATTCATATAGCTCTGCGCATGCTGCAGCTCATCTCTTATAGTGATCACTGTACTGCCTTTGGAAAGGCTGATCCGGAAAAGCTTGGCAAGCTGAGAAATCATAAACGCAGCGTCGTCGTTTCGCTCGCCCTCGATCATCCATGTAATAGACTCCAGCGTATTATAAAGGAAATGCGGATTGATCTGGCTCTGCAGGGCGTCAAGCTCGCTCTTGCGCCTCTCGTTCTGTTCCAGAACGATCTTTTTCATCAGCGAATCAATCTGTTCATAAGAGCTCTGTATCGAATGCCCGAGATGCCTGATCTCCAGCGAACCTCCGATATAGATCTCCGGCTTTTCTCCGGCCTCATACGCCTTGACCGACTCATTGAGCTTCAGGATCGGACTTGAGATCCTCACCGAAACGACCCTGTTTATCACAACAAGCATCATAGCCATCAGAAGCATGAGCATGGCGATGAAATACCGTATATTGAGCATTCCCTCTGTAAACGTAGAATACGGAATCACTCCTACCAGCTTCCATCCTGTATAGCTGATCGTATTCGCGATCACCTTCCTGTTCTCTCTGCCGAGCGTCTCGTCATAGACGCCGTCCTTGTATTTCGCAGCTTTGGCATTGTTCTCCTTCACAATGCCGTCTCGGATCTGTATCTGCTGCGGATGATAGATAATCTCGCCGTTGCTGTCGCACAGATAGTAATACTGTCCGCTGTTCGACTCATTAATCTGATTCATCATCCGTGAGATGCTGGAATAATCCATATCCACGAGAAGGACTCCCAAGCGGGATTCTCCGTTTTCCATCAGCTCAACAGCGCGGCTGAGAGATATCACCCAGTAATACCGCATTGTACCGTCGTCAAAAAGGTTCTGGATATGAGGCGTGGAAAAATGCATATTCTCCAGCTCTCCCATCGCCTGCTGAAACCAGTCCTGATGGGTGATGTCCGGATCCTCCTTCTGCTGCGCCACCGGCTCTGCCGCCATCAGGCTCCCCGAGCTGTTATATATGGCAATACTCCGGAGGCTGTCGCCGTTCGCTTCATACAGCAGGTTCATCCCTGACTGGATCTCCCGCTCCTGATCCGGAAATTCTCCTTCTTTTACTACATTATAATAGACAGTGTCCGATATCTGCCTCATGCTCACCAGATAATCTTCCAGCGTCTCTCCTGTCTGCTCCATCATTTTTTCTGTTGTCTGGATGATCTCCTGCCTCGACAAGGCGGAGAATCTCACGTACAGTACAATTCCCAGCGTCAGCATGATAGAAATTGATATCACTGAGAACGCGATCATAATCGTGGACTGCATTCCTCGCGGCTGAAGCTTCTTCAGCTGTCCTAAATACTTATTTTTCACTTTCTGCATACTCCGCTCTGTATTTTGAAGGTGATACGCCAAACTTTCTTTTAAAAACGTAACTGAAATAATTCGGATCGGTATATCCTACGCTCTTCGCTATGATATAGCTTTTCTCCTTCGTCTCAAGCAGCATCTGCGATGCCTTATCCATTCGGTAATCCGTCAGATACCCGACAAAGGAGTTCCCCGTTTCCTTTTTAAAAATCGACGAAAAGTAGGAGTTAGACACTCCCAGATTCTCGCAGATATCATCCAGGGAGAGCTTCTCATCCGAATAGTTTTCCCGCACATACTCCTCCGCCTTGAGCACAAAGGATTTCGTCGATCTGCTCCGCGCTGTGGTCAGCTTATCATGGAAGGTAAAGCTGATGTCGGCAAGCCACTTCCTGAGCGCCTCCGGCTCCATGTTCGGAAGCCTGCTGTACAGCTCGCTCATATCTCCTGAAAAAGTGTCCGCAGCGATGTCATTATTCGCCGCAAATCTGTACAGGGCGCTGACCAGCTCCATGACCGCTATGTGGTGCTGCGAAAAAGACTTTGCCGAAGACGACATATGCTCCATATAACTGTCGACCTCTTCCGCGATCTCGTCCCTTGTGCCCATACGGATTTTTTTAAAAAGGCCTGACAGCTCTGCATCCGTTATCATGCCGGTCTCCCCCATCTCCTGAGGCGCGATTTCCTTGATGTTGATCGCCCGCGACGCCCCATAGATTCCTCTGTAAGATACGGCCTCCCTCGCGCTGCTGTAAGACTGGGCAAGCTCCATCATGCTGTCGCAGACTTGTCCGATCCCCACTGTGACAACGGCGCCGATCATGCGTCGGACATATCTGCAGAATCTGTCGCATTCATCCGTCAATTCCGGGACTTCATTCTCGTTTTGAAGCTGAACAAGCATTATTGTATTTCCAAGATAGGAAAAATATTTCGCGCTCCATTTTTCGCCGAGCCGTTCCTCCGCCTGCTTCTGAACAGATGTCGCCAAAAGGAGCGGATTCATGCCTTCCGGCACCTGAGTAGAAGAAGTATGGATCACCAGACAGCAGAAAAAAGGACCGTCAAAGGAGATCTGATAGTCATCCAGATATCTCGGGATCTCTTCCTCCCGTATCCTTCCCTCGATCAGCGTAGAATAAAAGTTCGCCTGCAGAAGCGGCAGCGACTCCATATAGTACTGCTGCAGCACCGCCACGCTGCGCTTCTCGCTGATCTCCTGATCCAGCTTGATCTTAAGCTGTGTAAACACGTTGGTCAGCTCCACGGAGTTCACCGGCTTCAGAATATATTCCTCGACTTCAAGATGAACGGCTTCTTTTGCATATTCAAACTCATCGAATCCTGTGAACAGAAGGATTTTCGTCGCAGGATATTCTGTCTTGATTCGGCTGGAGAGCTCCAGGCCGTCCATGTACGGCATCTTAATATCTGTCATCACCACGTCCGGCTGATATTCCTCCACCATCTCCAACGCCTTTACCCCGTTGTTCGCATATCCGATGACTGAAAATCCAAGCCCCTCCCAATTGATCTTTTTCATAATGACCTGGATCACTTCATCCTCATCATCCACTAAAAGCACTGTATATGTATCCATATCTTATCTTCTCCATGCGCGTATGTTATCATATCGCATTATTATAACAAAAGCACGGAAAAAAGTAAACGATATGCCCCTGTCCCAAGAAAAAGCTCTGTAGAAAAAAATCCCAGCTCACACCTAACCGCCGCCCTGCATGCGCACTCGTCGTGCTGACCCACTCCAGTCCCTCGCTGCGTGTAAGACTGCTTATGAGGGCAGCGGTTACGAGTTCCACTCGCACTCAGGAACAGAAAAAAAGGCTGCCGCAGTGCGGCAGCCTTTTGAAAAACATTATTTCTTCTGAACGTATTTCAGACAGTCAAGTGTTACTGCTACGAGGATGATGATACCTGAGAATACGAACTGAAGGTTCGTGTCGATACCAAGGATCGTAAGAGAGTAGGTCAGCGCTGTGAAGATAAGAACACCAACTACTACACCTGAGATCTTACCAATACCACCGGTAAAGGATACACCACCTACTACGCAGGCTGCGATCGCGTCTGTCTCCCAGCCCTGTCCATAAGCTGCTGATCCAGATCCGACCATTCTCGCACACTCAAGCCAGGAACCAAATCCATAGAGGATACCAGCCAGAATGAATGCGCCTATTGTTACGGCAAATACGGAAATACCTGAAACTGATGCCGCCTCCGGGTTACCGCCGACAGCGTACAGATTTTTACCGAATTTTGTTTTGTTCCAGATAAACCATACGATCACTACTGCCGCTACTGCCCAAAGAATGATTGTCGGGAAACCATTAAGTTTCGGAATAACTACATTCGGGATCGTAGGCTCGATCGCACCGAATGACACACCCTTTGTTGCATAGGTAACAATACCGAAGATCATCAGCATGTTTGCCATCGTAGAGATGAACGGATGCATCTTGAACTTAGCGGTAAAGAAACCTGCGATCGTTGTAAAGAACGTACACAGAACAATACATACTACCAGCGCCAGGATCATTCTTACTCCGATCGGCATTTTTGTGAAATCAAAAATATGTCCGAACACAGCACCTGTATTGATACCCTGGTGCATGATGATCGTCGCCGCCGTCATACCCATACCTACCATACGTCCGATGGAGAGGTCGGTACCTGCAAGGAGGATCAGACCTGCAACACCAAGCGCCAGGAACATTCTCGGCGAAGCCTGCTGCAGAATGTTGAGGATGTTGTTATATGTAAGCAGCGGTGAGCCTTTGACAATCGGTGTAATGATACAGAGTGCAATGAAGACCAGAAGAATGGCAATATACAGACCGTTCTTCAGGAGGAATGCTCTCCGGTTGAATGTATACTTGTAGTTTTCCCAGTTCTGTGCGCTTGTCTCCGCAAATGTAAACTTTGACATGCGGAGCAGGTCGATCAGGTGGTACTTGTGCGCAAACGCCGCATGTCTTCTGTCCTTGATCGCCTGGTAATCCTTGTCCAGATCCAGCTTTGCATCGAAGCAGCGGTTTTTGTATACGTACTTCTCATCTTTGATTTCCTGATGATCTGAAAGCTTGGAAAGCGCTGCCTTATGCTCTTTTTCGAGTTCTGCCAGTTTCCTGGTGTATTTCTCTTTTGCAGCGATCTTTTCCTGCGCGCAGCTCTCTTTTACCGGCTCATAATATTCTTTATCAAAATGAGCCTTCAGATATCCCTCTGCATCGGAAATCAGCTTTGAGATCTGGTCTTTGTTCTGCGCCTCTATCGCCTTAGCGGTATCGAGGTCTTTTCTAAGCCTGCTTATTCTTGAATCTTTTTCATC
>CALWQS010000116.1 GCA_944383745.1 uncultured Mediterraneibacter sp.
CAGCAGTTCCCGGCGGACTTTATCTCCGAGGCGGTGGACCAGACAAGAGGATGGTTCTACTCCCTGCTGGCGATCTCTACGCTGATCTTCAATAAGGCTCCGTACAAGAACGTCATCGTCCTCGGACATGTGCAGGACGAGAACGGCCAGAAGATGAGCAAGTCAAAAGGAAATGCAGTCGACCCGTTCGACGCCCTGGAGAAATACGGCGCGGACGCGATCCGCTGGTACTTCTACATCAACAGCGCTCCGTGGCTGCCGAACCGCTTCCACGGCAAGGCTGTGACCGAAGGACAGCGCAAGTTCATGGGAACACTGTGGAATACCTATGCGTTCTTTGTACTCTACGCGAATATAGACGAATTTGACGCCACAAAATATACACTGGAATATGACAAACTTTCCGTTATGGACAAATGGCTGCTTTCCAAGATGAACACAATGGTAAAAGCCGTTGACGACAATCTCGGCAATTACCGCATCCCGGAAGCTGCCCGCGCCCTGCAGGAGTTCGTTGACGACATGAGCAACTGGTATGTCAGAAGAAGCCGCGAGCGCTTCTGGGCAAAAGGAATGGAGCAGGATAAGATCAACGCCTACATGACACTGTATACAGCCCTCGTGACTGTATCCAAAGCGGCAGCGCCGATGATCCCGTTCATGACAGAGGAGATCTACCAGAATCTCGTGCGCAGCATTGACAAAGACGCGCCGGAGAGCATCCATCTGTGCCTGTTCCCGGAAGTGAACGAGGAGCAGATCGACGCGGAGCTGGAGCAGAATATGGATCATGTCCTGAAGCTGGTCGTTATGGGACGCGCCTGCAGAAATGCTTCCAATATTAAGAATCGCCAGCCGATCGGACAGATGTTTGTGAAGGCTGAATTTGAGCTTCCGGAGTTCTATCAGCAGATTGTCACGGATGAACTGAATGTCAAGAATGTTAAATTTACGGAAGATGTGAGAGGTTTCACTTCATACACATTTAAACCTCAGTTAAAGACTGTCGGACCGAAGTATGGTAAAATGTTAGGCGGCATCAAGGCCGCGCTTGACAGTATCGATGGTAACGCCGCAATGGATGAGATCAACGAGAGCGGAGCACTCAGGCTTGATGTGAACGGACAGGAGATCACCCTCTTCAGGGAGGACCTGTTGATCGATACCGCACAGGTCGAAGGATTTGTATCAGAGAATGACAACGGCGTTACAGTTGTGCTTGATACGAACCTGACGCCGGAGCTTCTGGAAGAGGGATTCGTCCGCGAGATCATCAGTAAAGTTCAGACTATGAGAAAAGAAGCGGACTTCGAGGTCATGGACCGGATCAGGGTGACTTACGACGGAACAGAGAAGGCGGAAGCAGTCTTTGAAAAATACAGTGAGCAGATCGGAGGCGAGGTGCTCGCCGACGAGGTTGCAAAGGCGGAGCCGTCCGGCTATGTAAAGGAATGGAAAATCAACGGTGAAGCGGTTACAATGGGTGTTGAAAAGGAAGGAAAATAAAACGATGTTCAGCAAAAGATTTGAGAAAGAAACATTTAAAGAGACAGTAAAGGATAATGTGAGGGCACTTTACAGAAAGACGGCGGAAGAGGCAACCCCGCAGCAACTTTTTCAGGCTGTGTCCTATGCGGTGAAGGACGTGATCTTTGACGACTGGTTCGCAACGCAGAAGGCGTATGACGAGTCTGACGCGAAGACGGTTTACTATATGTCCATGGAGTTCCTGATGGGGCGCGCCCTGGGAAATAACCTCATCAACATGACAGTATACAAAGAGGTGCAGGAGGCGCTTGACGAGATGGGCATCGACCTGAACGTGATCGAGGACCAGGAGCCGGATGCAGCCCTCGGAAACGGCGGTCTTGGAAGACTTGCCGCATGCTTCCTTGATTCCCTTGCAACACTGAACTATCCGGCATACGGCTGCGGTATCCGCTACCGTTATGGAATGTTCAAGCAGAAGATCGAGAACGGCTATCAGGTGGAAGTTCCGGACAACTGGCTCAAGGAAGGAAATCCTTTTGAGCTCCGCAGAGAAGAGTATGCGAAGGAAGTGCGCTTCGGAGGAAATATCCGTTTCGAGAAAGATCCGGAGACCGGAAAAGACAAATTCATCCAGGAAAACTATGAGTCTGTCCTGGCAATCCCGTATGACATGCCGATCGTCGGCTATGGCAACCATGTGGTAAATACACTGCGTGTATGGGATGCGAAAGCGATTACGGATTTCAAGCTGGATGAGTTTGACAGAGGAAACTACCACAAGGCTGTAGAGCAGGAGAACCTGGCGAAGCTGATTGTTGACGTACTTTATCCGAACGACAACCATTATTCAGGAAAAGAACTCCGTCTGAAACAGCAGTATTTCTTTATCTCCGCCAGCCTGCAGGAGATTATTGCAAAATATAAGAAGAAACACGACGACGTGCGCAGACTGCATGAAAAAGTCGTGATCCAGATGAACGATACGCACCCGACGGT
This sequence comes from uncultured Mediterraneibacter sp., assembly GCA_944383745.1. Classification (GTDB taxonomy): domain Bacteria; phylum Bacillota; class Clostridia; order Lachnospirales; family Lachnospiraceae; genus Mediterraneibacter. The sequence continues at coordinate 2,488 of CALWQS010000116.1, forward strand.
AGCAGTACCTGAGCTGATGCGTCTCCTGATCGACCAGGAAGGCTTAAGCTGGGAAGAGGCATGGGATGTGACGACAAAGACCTGTGCGTACACGAACCATACGATTATGGCAGAAGCTCTTGAGAAATGGCCGATCGACCTGTTCTCCAGACTGCTTCCGCGTATCTACCAGATCGTGCAGGAGATCGACCGCCGCTTCCTCATCAAAGTCCGTGAGATGTATCCGGGCAATGAGCATAAGATAAAGAAGATGGCGATCCTCATGGACGGCCAGGTGCGCATGGCGAACATGGCGATCATCGCAGGCTTCTCCGTAAATGGTGTCGCAAGGCTTCACACAGACATCCTGAAGACACAGCAGCTCAGAGACTTCTACGAGATGATGCCGGAGAAATTCAACAACAAGACAAACGGCATCACGCAGAGACGTTTCCTGGCGCACGGAAACCCGCTCCTTTCAGACTGGATTACCGACAAGATCGGCGACGGCTGGATCACAGACCTGTCACAGATCGCGAAGCTGAAACCGTATGTGGAAGATGAGAGCGCAAGACGTGAGTTTATGGAGATCAAGTACAAAAACAAAGTACGTCTTGCAAAATATATCAAGGAACACAACGGCATTGATGTTGACCCGCGCTCCATTTTCGATGTGCAGGTAAAACGTCTCCATGAGTACAAGAGACAGTTCCTCAACATCCTTCATATTATGTATCTGTACAACCAGATCAAAGAGCATCCGGAGATGAGCTTCTATCCGAGAACATTTATCTTCGGCGCGAAAGCTGCAGCAGGCTATTTAAGGGCAAAAGAGACGATTAAGCTGATCAACTCCGTCGCAGAGGTTGTCAATAACGACCGCAGTATCAATGGCAAGCTGAAAGTCGTATTCATCGAGGATTACCGCGTATCCAACGCAGAGATCATCTTTGCGGCGGCTGACGTCAGCGAGCAGATCTCCACGGCGTCAAAGGAGGCTTCCGGTACCGGAAACATGAAGTTCATGCTCAACGGTGCGCCGACGCTCGGAACGATGGACGGCGCAAATGTAGAGATCGTCCAGGAGGTTGGAGCGGAGAACGCATTTATCTTCGGACTGAGCTCAGAAGAAGTGATCAACTACGAGAACAACGGCGGATACAATCCGCAGGAGATTTATTTTAATGACTGGGAGCTGAAGAGAGTAGTCGATCAGCTTATGGACGGCACTTATTCTCACGGCGACCACAATATGTACAAGAACCTGTACAATTCGCTTCTTAATACGCAGAGCACAGACAGAGCGGATATGTACTTTATCCTGAAAGATTTCCGTTCCTATGCAGACGCTCAGAAGAGAGTGGAAGAAGCATACAGGGATCAGAACAGATGGTCCAGGATGGCTATGCTCCAGACCGCATGCAGCGGAAAATTCTCGTCCGATAGAACGATTGAGGAGTACGTCAGGGATATCTGGCATCTGGAGAAGGTTGAGGTTTCTGTAGACGAAGAAGAATAGGAGGACGCTATGGGATACGGTTACAGTTATAACTACGATTACGGTATGTCAGATTCTGTCTTTGCAGCTTTTATGTCTATCTACCTGATCATATTCATGGTAGCGCTGATCTTCTGGATTGTAGAATATGTTTTCTTTGCGATCGGTCTTTATACGATCGCAAAGAGAATGGGGAAGAATTATCCCTGGCTCGCATTCATCCCGTTTGCAAGAAAATACCTGCACGGCGAGCTTGCGGGTACGATCGAGCTGAAGGCAAAAAAGATAAAAAATCCGGGAATCTGGAAGCTCGTCCTTCCGATTATATCCGGAGCAGTCTTTTCGTTTTTTATGATCATTATTATGATCGCTTTTGGCATCGGGACATTTATGGGAATGAGCGCTTATGGCTACGGAGTCAGCGGCGGGACGATCCTGCTTGCGGTTGTACTTCTGCTCATAATGGCTGTCGCGGCGGTGCTGTACCAGGCGGCATATAGAGTGCTGTGCGTGCTGGTCGATGTCCGGATTTATGAGAGGTTTACTACCCACAATATGGGGATCGCACATGCGGTTATCTCAGCGTTGATCCCGCTGTATGAGGCGTGCTGCCTGTTCGCAATGAGGAACAAAGAGTTCAATCCGGGTATGGAGCCGGAGCTGCCGCCCCCGCCGGCGCCGCTGCCTCCGGTATATCCGGGAAATCCGGTTCCGCCAGCAGCGGGACAGCCTGCGGCAGGACAGCAGGCACCGTTCGGACCTGCCGCTTCGGAGAATGTTTCGCCGGCAGACGTGTCTTCCACGGAGGAAATGTGGAAGCCGGAGGCGGATGCTGAATCGGCAGAGCCTGCGAAAACGGAAGCATCTGCAGCGGAAAAGTACACTTACGCTTCGGCGGAGCCCGGATCTGATGCGCCTGCGCCGGATCAGACGGAAACAGAAGCGCCGGTTCAGGAAAGCGGATCAGAGGACAAGGCGGAACAGCAGAATAATGACAACATGTTCTAAAATACAACAGCCCTTCATACAATAGAGTATGGAGGGCTTTTTCCATGAGACGGTATTACATCGGACAGAAAATGAAATCATTCGGCGCTTTTCTTATCATTTTGATCTTGTTCCCGTACATTGTTTCTGTTTTCGTAAACGGAGCGGACATCCGGGCGGGGAGCGGCGACGGCTCCTCATACGTAAAGGTCAGGGCGTATGATGCGCCGGAAAACGGTGCTGTCACAGAAGTGAACTGGAACGAATATCTGGCAGGGATCCTGGCGAAAGAAATGCCGGAGCAATATGAGCCGGAGGCAATGAAGGCGCAGGCTGTTCTGATCAGGACCTGCTTGTATCGGGCTTTGGAAGAGTCAGAGGACAAGGTGCTCACAGAGGAATATCTCCCCCGGAGCGAGATGGAAAAAAAGTGGAGCATCTCAGAATATAAGGAATATTATCAGAAATATCTCCGTGCGGCAGAGGAGACAGATGATACGGTTCTTTTTTATAATGATACTTATGCCTGGGTTCCGTTTCATCATTCCAGCGCCGGTATGACCCGAAGCGCCGCGGAGGTTACAGGCAGCAGTGATTATCCCTATCTTGCGGTCAGAGAATGTCCTTTGGATAAGGAAGCCGACAATGAGATCCAGGTCTATGAGTTCGAGTACAAAGAGATCCAGAAGCTCTGCCGCGATTTCCTTGTAGCCGAAGAAGCGCAGGAAGAGGCGGAAAACGGCTATACATTTGAAGATTTTGAGATTCAAAGCAAGGATTCTGCGGGCTATGTGAAAAATCTCAGGATCGGAGGAACCATATGCACGGGGGATCAGTTCCGGGACGCACTGTCCCTTCCGTCGAGCTGCTTCTCATTCAGCGACGGCGAAAAAGGTCTGGTGGTCACTGTCACCGGGAACGGACATGGCCTGGGGATGAGTCAGTGGACAGCGAACGAGATGGCGAAGGCTGGAAATACATATGACCAGATCCTGCAGTTTTTCTTTGAGGGGACAGTTATAAACAAGGATATTCAGGAGACAGACTTGCTTTGAAACAGACACAGAGAAAGAACTGCAATATTTCTGCAAAACAGAATAACGCATCTGCTTTCTGGCAAAAATATAGCCAGAGGTGATGATTATGAATAAAAATGAAAGACCGTCCTTCTTAAGAGGGAAGGGCGCTGCGGTCGGAATCGTAATCTGCTTTGTCGCAGTCATTGCAATGGTTGGGGCGTATACATTTAATAACTATCAGAAACAGATAGAAGAGCAGGTGGCGAAAGCGGAAGACCAGGCAGAAGAGCTTACAGAAGAGAAGAGCGAAGAGGCGGCGGCAGACGATATTGTCCTTCCTGACGAGAACGAAGAAACAGGGGAGACGGATGCCGGCCAAGAGGAGCCGGCGGAAGCGCAGGAGCAGGATTCGGTTCAGAACGGGGGCGTCAGCTCTTCTGAGAGTGAGACATCAGCTTCCGGCGGGACTGGCGGGGTCTGGTTCAGCGAAGAGAGCACACTTGCCTGGCCGGCAAGCGGGGCGGTCCTGATCAGCTACAGCATGGATCAGACCGTGTATTTCTCAACCCTGGAGCAGTATAAGTATAATCCCGCTCTGGTCATAGGCGGAGAGGTCGGAGAGACCATCGCAGCCTCCGCGGCGGGGATCGTGACTAATATCGAGGATACGGCACAGACCGGCACCACTGTTACCCTTGACATGGGAGGCGGCTACAGCGCGATTTACGGTCAGCTCACAGAAGTCCCGCTGGCAGTAGGCGATTACGTAGCAGCAGGAGAAACCGTAGGAATCCTGAACGAGCCTACAAAATACTACAGCGTAGAAGGACCAAACCTCTATTTTGGCATCTTAAAAGACGGAGAACCAGTCGACCCGATGAATTTTATGGACTAGCATGAAACAGCATCGAGCCGTGCGGGAATGTAAAAGGGCGCGAGGGGGAAATTTATTTTTCCCTCGCGCCCTTTTATATTCCCATAGGGCGACAGCCCGCAGCGAGATGGAGCGGAGCGGAATCGAGCTGGCACGGGTCGATGCGGCCGACAGGAAAGTTCCTTCAATTCCTTCCCGATAACCGCACAATATGTTATCCTATATCCAGAGAGGTGTTATCCAT
>CALWQS010000117.1 GCA_944383745.1 uncultured Mediterraneibacter sp.
AAAAAAATCGCCTCTACCTCTAAAAAGTATAGACGATTTTATCTTTCTGCACAACCGCGCGCCTCTATATTTCTCACGTATTTCTCACGCCGTCTCCGGGGCGATCACCCGCTGGATATGGATCGCCAGGAAACCGATCTCCTCTTTTGCCACCGGTTTTCTCAGCTGCCCCTCCATGTATCTGCACACCTCTGCGGCCGCATCTCCGGTCTTCGGATAATTGGCAAAAATAAAGTCGTTGAAATCCACGTTCGTGGACTCTCCTCTCCTCGTCCTCGCCACCATATAGTACAGATGGCTCATCAGACGCGTGTATGCAAGAGAATCCTCCGGGAGCTTCCGGTGAAAGGTTCTTTCAATCATAGAGATCCCTTCATTGATAATCCTTGTTGTGTTCAGCGTATCGGATACCTGCTCATCGGAAAGGCCCGCATGGATATGAAGGGTGATAAATCCGACCTCATCGTCCGTAATCTCATATCCGGTCATCTCTCTGATAATGTCTCTGCCCCGGAGCGCCACCGCGTATTCTTTTGCAAACAGGACCCGGATGTCCGGCGTAAAGGGATTGGGGATCTGCCGGTTCTCCTCTGCCCTCTTTGCGGCAAGCGCAATATGGTCCGCCATCGGCAGAAGGATGTCATGGCTGATCTCCTGAAATACGCTCTCTGCCTCTTCAATGATCCTGCCCGCCACTTCGATGAACTCGGGGCGGATCCCGTTGACCACCTTGAGGACTGACTGCTCCTTCCTTCTTGTGACAAGCGAGTACACCTTCGCCCCCGGGATCTCTGTGACCTGCTGCGTCGGTTTCTTTCCGAATCCGACGCCGCTTCCGAGAAAAATAAGCTCTCTGCCTGTCTCATTGTGATAGACAAGAAGCCCGTTATTGTTCAGCACCTTTATAATCCGATACATATTCCTCTACGCCCTTTCCATCCGTCCGCGCACTCCGGCTTTCCCGCCCCTGTGCGCGGACGCTGTCTTAATTCAAGCTTACGATCTCTGCTGTCTCCTCCAGCTTCGCAACCTTTCCGGACTTTACAAGACGAACCTCTTCCCCCTCCTGAAGGCTTGTGAACACAATGATGCACTCATCTGATTTCGCATGCTCTTTGATATATTTTATATCAAAACCAATCAGCCTGTCACCCTTTTTTACATGGTCTCCGTCTTTGACGAACGCCTCAAAGCCTTCACCGTTTAAGTTCACCGTGTCAACGCCGATATGGATCAGATATTCTGTTCCATCGCTGCTCTTCAGCCCGACTGCGTGCTTTGACGGGAATACGAAGGATACTTCCGCGTCTTCCGGCGCATATGTCATCCCTTCCTCAGGCTTTACAATATAGCCGTCTCCCATCATCTTCCCTGCAAATGCCTCGTCAGACGCCTCAGTGATCGGTGCCGCGTTTCCAGATACCGGTGTGCAGAGTGTCTTCTTCACCGCCGCTGTCCCGCTCGTTTCCTTCTCCGCCGGCGCTTCCTGTGCTGCTTCCCCTGCTTCGCTCGGAGCCTCTGCAGTATATTCCTCATTCGGAGCCGTTTCCAGATAATCCTCCAGGTTGGACTTGATCACTGCCACGGACGGGCCGTAGATGATCTGGATTCCCTGTCCTTTTCGGATAATTCCGGAAGGTGACGTTGTCCTGAGTATGGCTTCATTTACCAGCTCCGGTTTTACTACTGTGCAGCGCAGTCTTGTGGCGCAGCAGTCTACATCGGCGATATTTTTCTTTCCTCCGAGTCCCTGTGTGATAAGGACGCTCTTCTCATCACCGGAAGCCGCCCTGCCCTTTGCTGCAGAGTTATTCTGTTTCGCGTTATAGTCCGCCTTTGTGAACAGCTTAGTCTCTTCATCATCGTCCTCACGTCCCGGAGTCTTCAGGTTCAGTTTCTTGATCAGCACGGTGAAGATCACATAATACAGGATGAAGTAGATGATTCCCACAGGGATGATCATAAGCCAGCTCGTCTTCGCATTTCCCTGAAGGATGCCGAAGAGCAGCAGGTCCAGGAGTCCGCCCGAAAACGTAAGGCCTACCGCAATATTCAGTATATGTGCGATCATGTACGCGGCTCCCGCCAGGACGACCTGGACAGCGAACAGGATCGGAGCTGCGAACAGGAAGGAAAATTCAAGCGGCTCCGTGATTCCTGTCAGCATACATGCCAGGGCTGCCGAGAGCAGAAGGCCTCCCGCCTGCTTTTTCTTCTCTGTCTTTGCGCAGCGGTACATCGCCAGCGCCGCTCCCGGAAGGCCGAAGATCATGAAGATAAATTCTCCGGAGAAGTATCTCGTCGCATCCGCGCTGAAGTGAATTGTCGTCGGGTCAGCCAGCTGAGCGAAGAAGATATTCTGTCCGCCTTCCACGATCTGTCCTGCGACCTCCATTGTTCCGCCTACTGCCGTCTGCCAGAACGGAAGGTAGAATACATGGTGCAGGCCGAAGGGGATGAGCGCGCGTTTGATAATACCGAAGATCAGAGTTCCGAGATAGCCCGTTCCCGTGACAAGCCCGCCCAGTGCATAGATCCCGTTCTGAACCACAGGCCAGATAAAATACATCAGGATTCCAACGCCTACATAGGTGATCGTGGAAATGATCGGCACGAATCTTGATCCACCGAAGAACGAAAGTGCATTCGGGAGCTGGATCTTGTAGAACTTGTTGTGAAGCGCCGCCACGCCGAGTCCTACGATGATGCCTCCGAACACGCCCATCTGCAGCGTCTGGATACCGCAGACGCTGACAACGGTTCCGCTCAGCACGTCCCCTGCCAGCGATCCGTCCTCAAGGATATCTCCCATTACGTTCAGCATGCCGTTGATCGTTGCGTTCATCACAAAAAACGAGATCATGGCTGCCAGCGCCGCCACTTCCTTCTCCTTCTTCGCCATCCCGATCGCCACACCTACGGCGAATATGATCGGAAGATTATCGAAAATAATATTTCCCGCGCTGCTCATGATCGTGAGCAGTGCATTGAGCACCGTGCCCTCGCCGAGTATGGACTCCAGCCCGTATGTCTCAATGGTTGTGGCGTTCGTAAAGGAACTGCCGATTCCCAGCAGCAGTCCTGCTACGGGAAGGATCGCGATCGGGAGCATGAAGCTTCGTCCGACCCTCTGCAGTACGCCAAAAATCTTGTCTTTCATCTGATTTCCTCCTTCTATCATCTGAGATCATTGTTTGTGATACGCGGTGTGCCGTGCTGCGTGCTCCTTCACTTTCGCCGTGCTGCGCACTTCGATTCCGCTCTGCTCCATCTCGGTCGCGGGCTTGCGCTTCGGCTCCATCCGGGCTGCGTGCTCAGCCTGTCCGCACTTCGATTCCGCTCCGCTTCATCTCAGTCGCGGACAGCCTGCCTATGTCATACATAACGCTCCGCCCAATTCATGCGAGCATGATTGTGCGCACCGTTATGTATGCCGCACGCAGCCCTTGTCTACACGCAAAAAAAGCATAAACATATCCTTTTCTTTATTATCTGTGATGATACAGATTTTAAAAGGATAGTTTATGCCTGCGTACCAGTAACACACTATCGCGTATTCGATTTACTTAACCAGTATAAACAAAATCAGCCTGCACAGTCAACCCGAAATAGTGCACTAAAATTATGCGGGGAAACTGTGCAGCTTTTCTAATTTTTTATCCGAGGGCTGTTCCAAAGCTGTTCTGCCTTTATCCGAGAATCTGGATCGCCGCGTCGCCGTCTCCGCTGATGGAAAATCCGGTTTTCTCGAAAAATTCAGCCATCAAGGAATAGTACTGTTCCGGACCGGTATAACCCACAGGCGCCATCGCATAGCCTATGGGCGATTTGATCAGGCTGACCTGTTTTTTCTTAAGCTGGTCCAATATCTCCAGCATACAGACACTGCCGTAGCCTTTCCCGCGCAGATTAATGTTCGTCACATAAAAGTCCCGGATATCCGCCTTGAACTTGTTCTCCAGAAAATATTCCAGATGGAAGACCGCCGTGCCGTTCTCGAACACGTCAACATTCTCACCCTTATAATGAAATTCCAGGATATGCGCGCTCTTATCGGACAGCGTCACTCCTCTGAAATACTCTTTTCTAATATACAATGCTACTGCCATAACCATTTCTTCCCAGGGAATCTATGCCGTCGGAGCCGTTTCCTTTTTCTGAGCCCGTACAACCTGGAGCTGCACATTCACGCCGAACGGATTGACTGCCACTCCCTTCGCATCCGGGACAAGGATCTCCGCGATCTTCGCAGCGGGGATCGCCAGCACCTTCATCTTCTTTCCTCTGCAGAACTTCTGGCATTCCAGCATATCTGTAAATACCGGCTGGTAGATGCTCCCGTCCTTCTGCTTCAGTATCGGAATCTTGCCATCCTCCTCCACTGCAACAATATAAGTGCCTTTATTATAATGAGCCAGCAGCTCTTCCTGCAGCTCCTTCACTTCCTCTGTCGGTTCCGCTCCCGCCAGCCTGCGCATCTCCTGCATGAAGTAGAGCGCCGTCAGATGAAGCGCCGGATTCTCCACCAGTTTCTGTCCCTCCGGCATATCCTCCGGCTTCTTCCTCGTCACAAGCTCTGAAAGCTGGATCTGGATCGCCATATCCGTTCCTTCATTGACTGCCAGGCAGTTCACCCCCATTGTAAACAGGTTGGTGTAAAATCCGAGAAGCTGCTTCTCCTCGATCTTCGCCACTGCGGTCTGATACCGTTCTTCCGCCAGCTTTTTCGCCTTTTCCTGTGCGTCTTCCAGCCTGTAATACAGGAATACCTCGTCGTCATATGTCTCTTCATCACATGCTACGAACGGCATCCTCGTAGCTCCGGACATGACCGCGTATATCTCTCCCGGGGTTCTCAATGCCTGAAGCGTTTCCTGCTTTGTGACCGTTGTATTCTTTTTCTCATCCATCTGTGTCGTTGTTCCTTTCTGTCAATTCAGTACCTGCATACCCTGTATTGTATCAGTCCGCGGCAGTGAAGTCAAATCTTGTTCCGGATCCAGTCCGCCAGCTCCAGGAGGTGGGGAATGAAGATAATACAGCCGATGATCACCGCCATGACCGCCGTGAACAGCACCGCTCCCGCCGCCGTATCCTTCGCAATCTTCGCCAAAGGCTTCCTCTCTTCCGTCACCAGATCAACAACAGCTTCCACAGCTGTATTCACCAGTTCCAGCGAAATCACCATCCCGAACAGAAGAAGACAGATACACCACTCCGCAGCTGTCAGCCCGAAAAACGTACCCGCAGCAGTTACAAGGATCACAGCAAGACAGTGGATCCGCATATTGCGCTCCTTCCTGATGCCGGTCCATATTCCTTCAAAGGCATAGCCGAAGCTTTTGCCGAGGGGATTCTTTTTTCCTTTCTTCATTCGTCATTCTCCCGATTTCGTCAATTTTCTGCCTGATCCTATTATACTCCCACGCACCTGCAAAGTCACCTTATTTTTCAGCGGATTTCAGTCTCTCTTACAGCTGCTGTTCACAGTAGCCTCTTACGCACAGGTACTGTTCTGCAATTTCCTACTCATGAGCGCAGTACAGGCAGGAACACATCTTTCTCACATACTCCGCCACATGCGGCACGCAGTCTCTGCCGTACTGCCCGCACAGCTCTACAATGGCGCTCCCTACGATGACGCCGTCTGAAGACCGCGCGATCTCCTCCGCCTGTTCCGGCGTGGAGATGCCGAAGCCCACTGCGCATGGGATATCGGCAGCCTCTTTGACCAGCCTTACCATAGCGCCTGTATCTGTCGTGATGGAGCTTCTCGTCCCGGTCACTCCCAGCGATGACACACAGTAGACGAATCCGGACGCCTTCTCAGCGATCATGCGGATCCGCTCATGGGAGGTGGGTGCGATCAGGGAGATCAGGTCGAGGCCGTACTGCCGGCAGACGCTGTCGAACTCTTCCTTTTCCTCATAGGGGACGTCGGGAAGGATCAGCCCGTCGATTCCGATCTCTGCGGCTCTCTTCACAAAGTTTTCTGTCCCCCGTGAGAAGACTACATTTGCATAGGTCATAAAGACAAGCGGGATCTGCGTTTGCCGGCGGATCCTCTCCACCATCTCAAAGATCTTATCCGTAGTCACTCCCCCGGAGAGCGCCCGGAGGTTCGCCGCCTGTATGACCGGTCCCTCTGCCGTCGGATCTGAGAAGGGAATCCCCAGCTCGATCAGCGCCGCTCCCGCCTCTTCCATGGCGTATACCAGCTTCTCTGTCGTCTCAAGATCCGGATCCCCGCAGGTGATGAACGGGATAAATGCTTTCTTTCCGTTAAATGCTTCCTGTATCCTACTCATAAATATCCTCCCCTCTGTATCTTGCAATGGCAGCGCAGTCCTTATCGCCCCTGCCTGAAAGGTTGATCACCATGATCTGGTCCCTGCCCATCTGCGGCGCCAGCTTTCTCGCGTAAGCGACCGCATGGGCGCTCTCGATGGCGGGTATGATCCCCTCCGTCCGTGCAAGGTATTCAAAAGCGTCCACAGCCTCGTCGTCTGTCACCGCCACATACTCAGCCCTTCCTCTGTCATAGAGATCCGCGTGCTCCGGTCCTACCCCCGGATAGTCCAGCCCGGCAGAGATCGAATACACCGGCGCGATCTGCCCGTACTCATCCTGACAGAAGTAGGACTTCATCCCGTGAAAGATCCCCAGTCTGCCCGTGGCGATAGTCGCCGCGGTCTCCGCCGTATCGATCCCTCTTCCTGCCGCCTCACAGCCGATCAGGCGGACGCCCTCATCCTCGATGAAGTGATAGAACGCCCCGATGGCATTGGAGCCGCCGCCCACGCATGCCAGCACTGCGTCCGGAAGCCTTCCCTCCTTCTCCAGGAGCTGAGCCTTGATCTCTTTTGAGATCACTGCCTGAAAGTCCCGCACAATCTCCGGGAACGGATGAGGCCCCATACAGGAGCCGAGTACATAGTGGGTATCGTCGATCCTGCGCGTCCA
>CALWQS010000118.1 GCA_944383745.1 uncultured Mediterraneibacter sp.
CTGGTGCACAGGGGAATCCTGACAGGGCTTGGAACCGACGGATACACCCACGATGTGATGGAGTCCTTCAAGGCAGCGAACGTCCTGCACAAGCATCACCTCTGTGACCCGAATGCGGCCTGGGCGGAAGTCCCGGAGATGCTTTTCAAGAATAACGCGAAGATTGCCGGAAGGTATTTCCCGCAGGAGCTCGGCGTGCTTAAGGAAGGAGCGGCGGGAGACGTGATCATCGTGGATTACGATCCGCTGACACCGATGAACGCAGGCAATATAAACGGGCATCTTGTGTTCGGGGTGACCGGGCATGACGTGGTGACTACGGTCGCGAATGGAAAGGTGCTCATGAAGGACAGACAGCTCACGCAGATCGACGAGGCGAAGGTCATGGCGGACTGCAGGCAGGCGGCGGCGGAGCTGGCGGACCGGATCAACAGTCGGTAAGGCGGCGCAGGCCGCACGGCGGAGAGTACGGTGCGGCGGGAAACAAAGACAAACAGGCTTGAAGAGAAAGGAATAAGAAAATGAACGGCAAAAAGGCAGCAAAAGACAATTCAGAACTTTTTAAATGGGACGGAAGTCCGTCGATCGGGCAGACACTGCCTCTGGCGGCCCAGCATGTGCTTGCGGCGGTAGTCGGATGTGTGACTCCGGCGATCCTTGTGGCAAATGCGGCGAACAATGCGGGAGGGAATGTGGATATGGGACTTCTGATCCAGGTTTCCCTTGTGTTCGCGGCGCTCTCGACGCTTCTCCAGTTATATGCGAATAAGATCAGGCTCGGCTCGGGGCTTCCGGTCATTATCGGCGTCAGCTTCGCTTATGTGCCGACGATGACGGCAATCGCAGCGCAGGCGAAGGACGTGGACACTATATTCGGCGCTATGGTTATCGGCGGCGTCGTCGCGATCATCGTCGGCCTGACGATACGGCAGATCAGGAAAGTGTTCCCGCCGCTTGTCATCGGCACGGTAATCCTGGCGATCGGCCTTTCCCTTTACAGTACAGCGGTCAGCTATATGGCGGGAAATTCCTCGAATACCTATGAAGTGATCGTAGAGCAGCAGGGCAAGACGGAAGCGCTTGTCTACGGCTCCTGGCAGAACTGGCTGGTAGCATTTATCACGCTGATCATCGTGGTGCTCCTGAATCACTATGGAAAAGGTCTGTTTAAGCTGGCTTCTATCCTGATCGGGCTGCTCTGCGGATATGTTGTGGCGCTCTGCTTCGGGATGGTGGATTTTTCGGCGCTGTCATCAGCGGGCTGGTTCCAGGTTCCAATGCCGCTGGCATTCGGCATGAAGTTTGATATCTCGGCGATCCTTCCGCTGGCGATCCTTTTCCTTGTGAACTCGATCCAGGCGATGGGAGATTTCTCGGCGACGACCAGCGGCGGCATGGACAGGCTGCCCACGGACGATGAACTGAACGGCGGTATTATCGGATACGGCGCCAGCAATATTGTAGGTGCATTTTTCGGATGCCCTCCGACGGCGACATACAGCCAGAATGTGGGTATCGTAGGCTCCACAAAGGTAGTGGCAAGAAAAGTATTTTCCGCAGCGGCAGTGATCCTGCTGATTGCGGGGCTGATCCCGAAGTTCTCCGCACTGCTGAGGACGATTCCGCAGTGTGTGCTCGGCGGAGCGGTCGCTTCCGTATTCGCTTCTATTGCGATGACAGGCATTAAGCTGCTCGTGACAGAGAAGCTGACTTACCGCAATACAACAGTGGCAGGGCTGGCTATCGCCATCGGAATGGGCGTGTCCTTAAACGACGGATGCCTGAACCAGATGTCGGCAAGCATTCACGACGCGCTGAACATGAGCATGAGCCTGGAGAGCTTCCAGTCCATTATCAATAATACATTTGCGTCTTCCCCGGTTGTCCTGGCAACGATCTTCGCAGTGATCCTGAACCTGATCCTGCCGAAGGATAAGCCGGGCGCACAGTAGGATCCGGGAATGACGGATAAGGAGGAAAGATCATGAGTGATATAATGCGGCCCATGGCCTTTGAACAGCTTCTTGAATGGATACTGACAGAGAAGAAACAGAACGGAACGGTATTCGGTACACATCATCCTTACTTTGCGGATGAAAAAAATAACAGAACGATCTTCAGGCGTCCTCTTGAGACGCCTGTGGGTCCGGCCGCCGGGCCCCATACGCAGCTGGCGCAGAACATTGCGGCGGCATATTATACAGGAAGCCGATTCTTCGAACTGAAGACGGTGCAGATTATGGACGGAGCGGAACTGTCGGCCTGTGTCAGCAAGCCGTGCATCAAAGCGGACGACGAGTGCTACAACTGCGAGTGGTCTACGGAGCTGTATGTTCCCCAGGCGATGGAGGAGTACATCAAGGCGTGGTTCCTCTGCAAGGTGATGGCGAAGGAGTTCGGGCTTGGGAGTATGGACGGCTTCCAGTTCAACATCAGCGTGGGATATGACCTTGCGGGCATACAGTCCGAGAAGATCGACAGCTTCCTGAACACGATGAAGCATGCGCAGGATTCTGAGATCTTCAGAGCATGCAGGGAATATCTGCTTGGGCACCAGGATTTATTTGAGCATGTGACTGCAGAAGACATAGAAAGTATCTCGGGAGACATCTGCAACTCAGTGACGATCTCGACTCTTCACGGATGTCCTCCGCAGGAGATCGAGAAGATCGCCATGTATCTGATCACGGAAAAGGGATTCCACACGTTTATCAAATGCAATCCGACGCTCCTCGGGTATGAATATGCGAGGAAGACAATGGATGACATGGGGTATGACTATGTTGCGTTCGGAGATTTTCATTTTAAGGACGACCTGCAGTATGAGGACGCGGTTCCCATGCTGACCAGGCTGATGAAGGTCTGCGGGGAGAGGAACCTGGAGTTCGGCGTAAAGATTACAAATACATTTCCGGTGGACGTGAAGCAGAATGAGCTCCCGAGCGAAGAAATGTACATGTCCGGAAAATCGCTCTACCCGCTGTCCATCTCTCTTGCTGCGAAGCTGGCGGAGGAATTTGACGGAAAACTGAGGATCTCCTACTCGGGCGGAGCGGATTTCCACAACATAAAGGGGATCGTGGATGCCGGCATCTGGCCTGTGACAGTGGCGACGACGCTGCTGAAGCCCGGCGGATATGACAGGATGGCACAGATGGCATCTCTTCTGGAAGAAGAAAATGCTGTGTTTGAGGGCGTCAGTGCAGAGAAAGCCGGAAAGCTGGCGGACGATGCGAAGACCAGCCCGTACCATGTGAAGGCGGTGAAGCCGCTTCCGTCCAGAAAGATGAAGAAACAGGTGCCGCTGCTCGACTGCTTTACGGCGCCGTGTAAAGAAGGCTGCCCTATCCATCAGGATATCACTGCATACCTGCAGCTTGTGAAGGAAGAAAAATATGAGGAAGCACTTCAGGTTATCACCGAGAAGAACCCGCTCCCCTTTATCACGGGAACGATCTGCTCTCATGCATGTATGGGAAAATGCACCCGTAACTTCTATGAGGAACCGGTCTATATCCGCGGCATGAAGCTGATCGCGGCAGAAAACGGCTATGATGCGCTCATGGAGAAGCTGGAGGCTCCGGCTGTCACAAGGGCAGGAAAGGCGGCTGTGATCGGAGGCGGGCCTGCGGGGATGTCTGCGGCGTATTTCCTGAGAAGGGCAGGAATGGAAGTCACGCTGTTCGAAAAGAACGATGCCCTGGGCGGGGTGGTGCGCCATGTGATCCCGGAGTTCCGCATTCCGGGCAGCGCGATCGATAAGGACGCTGCGCTCCTTGAGAAGATGGGCGTCAACATCTGCCTGAATTCGGAGATCAGCGAGATCGGCATGCTGAAAAACGCGGATTATACAGCCATCGTCGTGGCGGCAGGCGCGTCTGAACCCGGCGTGCTGAGGCTGGAGAAGGGCGAAGCGGTGAATGCGCTTAAGTTCCTGGCTGACTTCAAGGCCAAGGACGGCGATCTTGATATCGGAAAGAACGTTGTGATCATCGGCGGCGGCAATACGGCGATGGATACAGCGAGGGCTGCAAAGCGCACAAAGGGCGTGGAGCACGCTTATCTTGTGTACAGGAGAACAAAGCGCTATATGCCGGCGGATGAGGAAGAGCTTGTCATGGCGGTAGAGGACGGCGTGGAGTTCATGGAGCTTCTGGCTCCGGTGAAGCTGGAAGGCGGAAAGCTTCTCTGCAGGGTTATGAAGCTGGGAGATTACGACGCATCGGGGAGACGAGGCGTCATAGAGACAGGGGAAGAGAAAGAGATCCCGGCGGATACAGTCATCGCGGCAGTAGGCGAGCGCGTCCCGGCCGCATTCTACAAGGCAAACGGAATTGCCGTTAATGACAGGGGCCGCGCAGTTGTAAACGAAGAGACATTGGAGACGAACCTTCCGGGCGTCTATGTTATCGGAGACGGCCTGGGCGGGCCGGCTACTGTGGTAGAAGGCATCCGGGACGGCCTGAAGGCGGCTGAGGCGATCATCGGCAGCACCCTTGTGAAAGATCATGAAGCGCATACGGACGAGGAATCTGTATATGGAAAACGGGGAGTCCTGGCGGACAGGCAGGAAGGAAAGGAAGAGAGCGGACGGTGCCTCGGATGTTCCGGAATCTGCGAGAACTGTACAGAGGTCTGTCCGAACCGGGCGAATATCGCGATCCGCGTTCCGGGAATGGAGAAGCACCAGATCATCCATGTGGATTACATGTGCAATGAGTGCGGAAACTGCAGAAGCTTCTGTCCGTACGACAGCGCGCCGTATCTCGATAAGTTTACGCTCTTCGCGGATGAGAAAGACATGGAGGACAGCAGCAATCAGGGATTCGCGGTGCTCGACAGAGAAGCGGTGAAATGCAGGGTCCGTTTCTTCGGAGAGACGTCCGTGTGGACGAAAGGTGAGGAGACGAGGATACCGGATGCACTTCAGAAGCTTATGGAGACAGTGTGCACGGAGTATTCCTATCTGTTAAGACTGTAAGAGTGATTGGTCCGGCCCGGGCTGCGGATCAGCCGCGGCGCCGGACAGAGGAAAAAATTTGGCATAAATTCAGAGCAGAAAGAAGGGGTCAGTGATGAAACGGTTATTTAAAGGCGGAACAATAGTCAGCGGAGAGAGGATGCAGGAGCTGGATCTCCTTGTGAAGGGGGAGAAGATCCTGGCAGTGGGAAAGGACCTGTCATTTCGGGATGCGGAGGTCATAGATGTCAAAGGGAAATATCTCTTCCCGGGATTCATCGACGCTCATACGCATATGGCTCTCGATGTGAGCAATACGACTGCGGCAGACGGATTTTACACGGGAACGAAGGCAGAGCTGGCCGGAGGAACGACCTGTATCATTGATTTTGCCACACAGTATGCCGGAGAGTCACTGGCGCAGGCGCTCGAGAACTGGCACAGGAAGGCAGACGGAGAATCGTCCTGTGATTATGCGTTTCACCTGGCGCTCTCCGAATGGAATGATGAGATCAGCAGGGAACTGGAAAAAGTGGTGAGAGAGGAAGTCTCTTCTTTTAAGCTCTATATGACCTATGATAACAGGGTGGACGACGAGACGATGTATGAGGTGCTCGCGCGCCTGAAAGAGCTGGGAGGAATCGCGGGCGTGCACTGTGAGAACCACGGGATCATCAGCGCGCGTCTGAAGGAGCTTGAGAAGAAAAAAGGCGGCAGAAAGGATGTCTCTGATTATCCGTGGACCCGCCCGAAAGAGGCGGAGGCTGAGGCGGTGTCAAGGCTGCTTAGGATCGCCAAATGTGTGGATACGCCGGTGATTGTCGTACACTTGAGTACCGCGGCAGGATACCGGGAGATCCTGCGCGCGAGAGAAGCGGGACAGACGGTTTATGTGGAGACATGCCCGCAGTACCTTCTCATGGACGAGAGCAGGTATTCGCTTCCGGCGGAAGAGGCGAGGCGTTATATGGTCGCGCCTCCGCTGCGTAAGAAAAAGAATCAGGAGATCCTGTGGGAAGCGCTGAAAGAAGGCAGGATCCAGACGATCTGTACAGATCACTGCAGTTTTACGAAAGAACAGAAAGAGGCGGGGGCTGAGGATTTTGCCAAGACGCCCTGCGGCATGCCGGGAGCAGAGGAGCGGCCAGCCCTGATCTGGCAGTTCGGCGTCAATGAGGGAAGGATCACACCGGAGCAGATGTGTGCATATCTGTCAGAAAATCCGGCGAAGCTTTACAATCTGTATCCGTGGAAGGGGAGGCTGATCCCCGGGGCTGATGCGGATATCGTCGTGTGGAATCCGGAGACAGAGTGGACGATGACTGCAGAAGACCAGCAGTCTGCATGTGATTACTGCCCGATGGAGGGCACAAAGATCCGGGGCAGGGCCGAGCAGGTTTATTTACGAGGCGAGCTCGCTGCCGAAAACGGAAAGGTGCTTGTAGAGAAGAAAGGCTGCTATGTCAAGCATGGCGCCGGAGAATAGAAATACTATGCTGTACAGCTATAGAGACAACAGATTATGTGAAGAGACTGCGCTGCTCAAGGCCGCGGGGCTGGACGAAATTCCCTCCCCGGTCGTCGCGGCGGCAGGCGCAGGCGGGAAGACAAGTACGATCCGCCGTCTTGCACAGGAGTATGTCCGGAGCGGGCAGCAGGTGATCGTTATGACAACTACCCGCATGATGGCGGAGGAGAGACCGTGGTTCCTTCTGGAACCAGAGGAAGAGAGGATGAGGGAACTGCTTGCAGAGTACGGGC
>CALWQS010000119.1 GCA_944383745.1 uncultured Mediterraneibacter sp.
TGGTGGGCATTTCGGCTGTCTGGAATTCTCAGACTTCGGTTTATTATAGTTTTCCCGCTTGATAATCCCATATTTCTGTTTGACTTGGGCGATATAGAGATGGCTGACTTTTAGGCCAGTATGCTCCAGCACATACTCTCTGAATTCATCAACTTTCCTCATTGTTGCCTCCCAATTTAATAATGTTATTTTATCATATCCCCCGTCCCTTACTATCCGAAAAAAAGCGCAAGAAAAAAACGATCCCCCTGAGAAAGTAAACGGCTATTTCAGATAACTCATATTTTCACCGGAGTGGATGTGCTGTAGTCGCCTTCCAGCTGATCCCCCTTTTTTAATTATAAAACAAGTTTATTTTTTCACCATATTTATTCACCATTCCTCACCAGACTGCACACCACCTCACAATGCACCGTCTCGCAGAACTGATCCACCGCCGTCATCTTTTCCACCCGATACCCCGCGATCTGCATCATCTCCAGATCTCTCGCGAGACTTGTCATCTTACAGGAAATATACACGATCCTTTCCACACCGTAACTTAAGATCTTCGGCAGTGCTTTCGGATGGATTCCGTCTCTCGGCGGATCAAGCACGATAACATCCGGCTTTTCTTCCAGCTCGTCCAGCACCTGAAATACATCGCCTGCTATGAATTTACAGTTGGAAATACCGTTCCTTGCGGCATTTTCCTTTGCAGCCTCGACCGCCTCTTCAACGATCTCCACGCCTACAACTTCCTTTGCCACCGGCGCCAGCACCTGGCTGATCGTCCCGGTTCCGCTGAACAGGTCAAAAACCGTCATGTCACGGATATCACCGATATACTCCCGCACGGTTTCATACAGCACCTCCGCGCCCCTTGTATTCGGCTGGAAGAAAGAGAACGGAGTGATCTTGAACTCCAGTCCGAGAAGCTTTTCATAGAAGAACTCCTGTCCGTAGAGCACACGCGTCTCATCGCTCTTCACCACGTCAGCAAGAGAATCATTCAGGATATGAAGGATGCCGACGATGCGCCCCTCCAGCTTCAAGGTGAGCAGCTCGTCCGCCAGCGGCTGCAGGTCATGCTCTTCCTGTGAAGTCGTCACCAGATTGACAAGGATCTCTCCTGTCGAGTCGCCTCTCCGCAGGAGAAGATGGCGCAGATACCCGGCATGCTGCATCTTTTTATAGTAGCTGACGTTCCTCCGGCGAAAATATTCCAGCACGCAGACAAGAATCTTATTCATATCTTCATGTACCAGCTTACAGTCTGCAGCTGTCAGGATATCATAGGTGCTGCCCTTTTTATGAAGCCCGAGAGAGAGGGGTCCGTCCTTATATTCATCGCCGAAGGAGAACTCCATCTTGTTCCTGTATCCAAATTCCTTCGGGCTTGCCTTCACGCCTTCGAATACATAGCTGCCCTGCACCGCTTCATCCATAATCCTCCGGATCTGCCCTTCTTTCATGCGCATCTGTTCTTCATACGGCATGGTCTGATACATACATCCTCCGCAGGCGGGAAAGATGCTGCAGACAGGTTTCCTCGTCTCAAGCGGAGACTGCTCCAGCACTTCAAGGAGCCGCCCTTCCGCATTCCCCCGTTTGAATTTATTGATAAGAAAACGCACCTTCTGCCCCGGCATTCCGTTCTTTACCGTGACGTATCTGTCTTCTTCCGGCAGAAATACAATTCCTTTATTCGGGAAATCTACTCTCTCAATCGTTCCTTCAAAAATCTGACCCTTCTTCATCTTCTCCTCCACGTCTTCTATGTCTCATCACAGCAAAACAGGCAGGGTGCAGTCCATCTACCACATCCTGCCTGTATTCTGTTTCATCATTTTCCGAACCTTATGCCGGCCGTACTTTAAACCTGATCATCCTCGTTGAAATAATCATCGAAATCATCGTCAAAATCGTCCTCGAAGTCTTCCAGATAATCCGGTGTAAAGAAACGGTATACCGCATATGCGATCGCTGCAACCGCTGCAACTGCTCCGATGATCGCCAGCACCCATATTACTGTGTTTTTCTGTTTCTCCGCTTCATTTCTGTGCAGCAGTTCAGTTAATTTTGATTCCGCAATCATGTCTTCTATTTTTTTATTCATATCTACACGTCCTTTCCCCGCTCCGAAGCGGCGATTACTTTCTGTTATTATACCACTATCATTTTCAGATTACTACTAATTTATTCCAAAATCCGCAGAAAGATGCGCTGTTTCTCTTCCTTTTCTCAGCAGCCTGTTTCTCCCCTCAGTCCGGACCTCACGAAATCTTCACCAGTTTTGCAAACATTGCAAACATTTTCCGGACGCCGGCGCTGTCGAACTCGACCGTCACTTCATAATCTCTTCCGCCTTCTTTGATCTCCCGCACAGTGCCTTCTCCGAATTTCATATGCCGGACGCGGTCGCCCACCCCGTAGGAGAGGCCGCCTCCTTTGCCTGACAGAAGCTGTCCGCCCTTCTGCAGCGCAGAAAACGGCTGCTTTCCCGCTGTCTTTCCCGAAACCGCAGATGAGAACTGTGCCGAGAAAGGCTGTGTGCGGAACGCCTGTTTCGCATGGGAATATGTATTCTGCACCGGGATCTGTGTTCCTTCCTCGATCTTTTTATTTCCTGTGTCGATCAGCTCCATTGGAATTTCCCTGATAAACCGCGACATCTTGTTAAACTGCGTCTCTCCGCGCACCATCCTCCGTCGCGCGCAGGTCAGCGTCAGCTTCTCTTCCGCCCGGGTGATGCCCACGTAACAGAGCCTGCGTTCCTCCTCCAGATCTTCATTATCATCTGAAGTGATCGTCAGATAGCTGGGAAACAGGCCGTCCTCCAGCCCTGCAAGGTATACATGGGGGAACTCCAGCCCCTTCGCGCTGTGGAGAGTCATGAGAACCACATAGTCCTGCGCCTCATCCAGGCTGTCAATATCTGCCACAAGCGCCACCTCTTCGAGGAATCCGCTCAACGTCGCTTCTTCATCGCGGTCGCGGCAGTCCTCCTCATAAGCCGCAGCCTTGTTGACCAGCTCGTCGAGATTCTCGAGCCTCGCCTCAGCCTCGACCTTATCCTCGTCCTTCAGGCTCTCCGCATAGCCCGTCTTCTCTATGATCTCCCGGAGAAGCTCCGTGATGCTCTCTTTTTCATTCTGTCCTTTGAAATACTCGATCAGCGCGGCAAAAGAATCCAGCTTTGCCGCGCTTCTCCCCACGCCGGGAATCAGTTCCGGCGCAAGCAGCGCTTCATAGAATCCGATCCCGCGCTCATCGGCAGACTCCTGGATCCGGTTGATCGTCGTAAGCCCGATCCCGCGCTTCGGAACATTGATGATACGGCGCACGGCAAGATCATCCCGCCCGTTGTCCACTGTCTTTAAGTAAGCGAGAAGATCCTTGATCTCTCTGCGGGCATAGAAATTGATTCCGCCCACGATCTTATAGGGAATGTTCATGGCGATAAACTTTTCTTCCAGAAGCCTCGACTGCGCATTCGTCCGATAAAGCACCGCGCTGTCATTGTAGGACGCCCCCTCTCTCACTTCCTTTTTGATATCTTCCGCAATATATTCTGCTTCATCGAATGCAGTGTCGAACTGCCGCAGCTGTATCTTCTCGCCGTCTCCTTTGTCCGTCCAGAGCGTCTTGTCCTTCCTGCTTCTGTTATTCTTGATCACGCTGTTTGCCGCGCGCAGAATGTTTCCGGCAGACCGGTAGTTCTGCTCCAGCCTGACCACATGGGCATCCGAAAACTCATGCTCAAAGTCAAGGATGTTGCGGATATTCGCCCCGCGGAACTTATAGATCGACTGATCATCGTCTCCGACCACGCACAGATTTCTGTATTTTCCCGCAAGCAGCCTTACAAGACGGAACTGAACTGTATTCGTGTCCTGATACTCATCTACCATGATGTACCGAAACCTCTCCTGATAGTAATCCAGCACATCAGGCTGCGTCTCCAGAAGCTGTACTGTCTTTACAAGAAGGTCGTCAAAATCCAGCGCGTTGTTCGCCTTGAGCATCGCCTCATACTCGCGATATACTTTCGCGATTTTCTGCTTTCCAAAGTCCCCTCCCGCGTTCAGCTCAAACTCATCCGGAAGGATCATCTCATTCTTCGCCGACGAAACTGCCGAGAGAAGCGCTCTTTCCCTGTAAACCTTTGTATCAATGTCCACTTTGCGGCAGACTTCCTTCATCAGTGTCTTCTGATCATCGGTATCATAGATCGTAAAACGGCTGTCATACCCGAGCCTGTCGATAAAACGTCTTAAGATCCTGACACAGGCAGAATGGAACGTGCTCACCCATATGCTTTCCGCCCCGATGCTCACCAGGGCGTCCACCCGCTGGCGCATTTCCTCCGCCGCTTTGTTCGTAAATGTAATAGCAAGGATGTTCCACGGGTTCACTCCCAGCTCATCGATCAGATAGGCAATGCGGTGCGTCAGTACCCTTGTCTTTCCCGAACCGGCGCCCGCCAGGATCAGAAGCGGGCCGTCCGTATGCAGGACCGCCTCTCTCTGTGGTTCATTCAATGTATCATAAATACTCATAGATTTCTCCTGTTCTCCGATTGTTCTTCTCTCCATCGAACATCTGTCCGATACCGGTAACTAACATTATCAGATACCCTTTCCCGATTGTCAACATGACTTCCTCAATTTTTGTCATATTTCCGTCTTTGCATTCTCCTGCTGCAGGCGGCTTGGAGGACCGGCGCAAATGGCAGTTTCCGAAATTCATTTTATGTGCGGCGGCTGCGCCTCTGCCCGTGCGCATAGACAGGGAATCTGAATTTGCAAAATTCCTTGCCATCTGGTTTTTATTACTATATAATAAGTACATTGAGGTGATAATATGACAATAGATACGAATAATATACTGAACAGCATCCTGGAAAGCCTCTCCCGCATCGATTATATTAAACCGGGAGATATTCCGAATATCGACCTGTACATAGATCAGGTCACAACATTCATGGATAAGCAGCTCGATTCGACGAAGCGCTGCAGCGGCGACAAGATTCTGACCAAAACAATGATCAACAATTACACGAAGAACAATCTTCTTCCGCCGCCCGTGAAAAAGAAATATTCCAGGGAACATGTCCTGATCCTGATCTTTATCTATTACTTCAAGAGCATCCTTTCCATCAAGGATATCGAGACTGTACTCTCGCCGCTGACGGAGAAGTATTTCTCCGGAGAAGGACCGCTGGATCTGTCCACAGTATACCGGGAGGTCTGCGAGATGGAGAAGAGCCGGATCGAGCCGCTCCAGGAATCAGTCCGTGAAGCATATGAGAAATCAATGTCAGCCTTCTCCGATGTCCCGGAGGGGGAAGACCGCGATAACCTGAAGCTGTTTGCCTTCATCTGCAGCCTGAGCTTTGACGTTTATCTGCGTAAAATGATGATCGAAAAAATCATAGACAATCTGGGGGAAAACAGCACGGAAAATAAGAAGAAATGATGCAGAAAGAGCAGGTTTCACAGCACGAACCTGCTCTTTCTGCATCTTTTATATCGGACGGCGTCAGGCCGCCTACTCTTTATTGATCCTCTCGAACACCATATCATACCCGTCGTTTCCATAGTTCAGCGAACGATTTACGCGGCTGATCGTCGCGGTGGACGCCCCCGTTTTCTCAGCAATCTCAAGATACGTCTTCTGCTCTCTCAGCATCCTTGCCACCTCAAACCGCTGGGACAGAGAGAGAAGCTCATTGATCGTACAGATGTCTTCAAAAAATGTATAGCACTCTTCTTTATTTTCCAGGCTGAGTATTGCGCGAAAAAGATAATCCACAGCCTCAGTTCTGATTTTTTTACTCATGATCATTCAGACTCCTTCCAAGATAAAAAACGGCAGCCCAGTATTCCCTAAGCCACCGTTACATTTTAGCACACTAAATTTGTAAAGTCCACAGTTTTATGATAATTTCACACTGCATTTCTAAGAGACGGGATAAATCTTTTCAGCATCTCCAGGTCCGCCGTCGCGATCAGTTCCTCGGGGAATCCGCAGTATTCAATCACTTCTCTCACATTGACGAAATTTCCCGCATCTACATTTACATGCGCATCGCTTCCGGTCGTGACAGGCACCTCATACTGACGGCACAGCTCCAGCATGGTCAGCATATTTTCCCGCGTTCCCTTCCTGCTGCTCTGCGGACGGAGAGACGAATTGTTAAGCTCCAGAAGCGTCCCCGTCTCCTTCGCCGTCCTGACCAGCACCTCATAATCCATCGGGAACCGTCCGTCGTCCGGATGTCCGATAATGTGGACATACGGCTTCTTCATGACCTCCACATAGGCGCGCGTATTTTCTTCCGCCGAATGCCCCAGCCCGTAGCAGGGCGGATGGATACTGGCAACTACAATATCAAGGTCTCTGCATGTATCCTCAGAAAGATCGATCGTCCCGTCGGGATCCATGATATTCACCTCCGCGCCCATCAGCAGCCGCACCCCCTTCTGCATCCTCGGAACCACATCAAGGTTCTGGAAGTAAAACATTCCGCAGGTCCCCGGCATCTTCGGCGCATGCTCTGTAAGTGCGAGCACCTCCAGTCCTTTTGCCGCGGCAGCCTCCGCCATCTCCGTGATCGTGCTGTACGCATGCCCGCTGGCAAGTGTATGAGAATGTGTATCTGCTAAAAATCTCATTCCATAATCTCCTCCT
>CALWQS010000120.1 GCA_944383745.1 uncultured Mediterraneibacter sp.
TCATGAAGCTCTGGCAGAATGCCATGATCTCTCTGTCGGATTTTCCCTTCGGGTCAAAATCAGAACCACCTTTTCCTCCGCCGATCGGGAGTCCTGTCAGTGAGTTCTTGAACACCTGCTCAAATCCGAGGAATTTGATGATACCGAGATTTACGGACGGGTGAAGACGAAGTCCTCCCTTGTAAGGTCCGATCGCACTGTTGAACTGTACGCGGTATCCTGTGTTCACATGAGCCTGTCCGTTGTCGTCAACCCACGGCACGCGGAACTTAATCTGTCTCTCAGGCTCTGTCAGTCTCTCAAGGAGAGCCTCCTTGCGGTATTTCTCCTCATTTGCCTCGATCACCGGGCGCAGAGACTCGAGTACTTCTTTGACAGCCTGATGAAATTCCGGCTCAGCCGGGTTCTTTTTCACGACTAAATCAATTACTTCATCAACGTATGACATCTCAAACTACCTCCTAAATTAAAATAGCGGGTAGATTTTCTGCCCGCTTTCTCGACATCATTGTCTACGCGTCTATTTTAAAAGGAAAATGAAATATTGTCAATGAAAAATTTCATTATTTTACAGTTTTACCACTTTATTTTGTTAAATTTGCATGAACACTCATCCTGAAATTGCAAAACAGCGCTGATAACAGCTTTTTCCGGCTCTTATGCGCAGGACGGCGGCAGATATGCCTGCATCTTAATCTTGCCCTGCAATGTAAAACAGGATACCGTCTCCGGTATCCTGCCTGTCTGCACATATTAGTTATATTTACGTTTTCTAGCAGCTTCAGATTTTTTCTTACGTCTTACGCTTGGCTTCTCATAGTGTTCCCTTTTACGGATCTCCTGCTGAATGCCAGCTTTAGCGCAGCTTCTTTTGAATCTGCGTAAAGCGCTGTCTAACGTCTCGTTTTCTTTAACGATTACATTTGACATAGTCTCACACCTAACCTCCCCTCCAGCCTTGTATTGTGCATCATACGACTGTTCGGGTATATTTCTTGCACTACAAAAGATTATAGCATATTTTTCTTTCCCGTCAACTGTTTTTTCCCGAAAAATCGCGCGTTTTTCGCGAAAGCTGCTATTTCCGAGGCCATTTGGGGCGGTAAGATCCGCTGAAAATCCTTCCCTGATCCCATTTTTTCCTCCCTATACACAGCATTACCGCCGGAATCAAAAGAAATTTGTTTCTTTATTTGATCTGCCCTTCCAGCACCTCCGCCGCTTTCTCAAGCGCATCCTTGATGCCTGCCGGATTCTTTCCTCCGGCCTGCGCCATATTCGGGCGTCCGCCGCCGCCACCGCCGACGCATCCGGCGATGCCTTTGACAAGATTGCCCGCGTGAGCGCCCTTCTTCATAGCTCCGTCTGTCGCGGTCGCCATCAGGCTTACCTTTCCGTCATTGGCGGATGCAAGGACAACGACTCCGTCGCCCAGTTTCTCCTTGAGCTGGTCTCCCAGGTCTCTCAGACCGTTCATATCCACGCCGTCTACCTCTGCGGCAAGGAGCTTCACGCCTTTTACTTCCTTCACCTGATCCAGCACATCGCCGACAGCATCCTGTGCCATCCTGCTCTTCAAGCTCTCCACTTCGCTGTGAAGCGCCTTGTTCTCGCTCATCAGATGGGTGATCTTGTCCGCCAGGTTGTCCGGCGTTGCCTTCAGAAGATGAGCCGCGTTCTTCAGCTTCTCTTCCAGCTCGTCATAGTATCTCATCAGTCCCTCTGAGGTGAGCGCCTCGATCCTGCGGACTCCCGCGGCCACTCCAGTCTCAGAGAGGATCTTGAACGCTGCAATCTCGGAAGTATTCTGCACATGGGTTCCGCCGCAGAACTCGATGGAGAAGTCTCCCATATTGACGACGCGCACGATATCGCCGTACTTCTCGCCGAACAGTGCCTGCGCGCCAGTCTTCTTCGCCTCTTCGATCGGCATGTTCTTCACAATAACCGGAAGCGCGGCAGCGATCTTCTCGTTGACGATATCCTCCACTTTCTTAAGTTCCTCCGGAGTCATGGCGGAGAAATGTGTGAAGTCAAAGCGCAGCCTGTCCTCATTGACGCTGGAGCCTGCCTGCTCTACGTGAGTTCCGAGCACAGTGCGCAGCGCCCTCTGGAGAAGGTGGGTTGCGCTGTGGTTTCTTGCGGAGAGAGCACGCTTCTTTGCATCCACCTCGAGAGACACCTTGTCTCCGGTCTTGATCATTCCTTTTGTCATAACGCCTACATGACCGATCTTGCCGCCAAGGAGCTTCACCGTATCCTCCACGCGGAACTCGCCCTCTGCAGTGCGGATGTATCCTGTGTCAGCCTCCTGTCCGCCGCTGGTCGCGTAGAACGGAGTCTCCTGCACGAAGATCGTTCCCTTCTCTCCGTCGGAAAGCGCATCCACGATCTCTGTCTCTGTGGTCATGACAGTCACCTCGGACTCGTGGGACAGCCTGTCATATCCGACGAATGTGCTCGTGACATTCGGATCGATGGACTCATATACTGTCACATCGGCTCCCATGTAGTTCGTCACCTCGCGGGCGTCGCGGGCTTTCTTTCTCTGCACCTCCATGCACTCACGGAAGCCTTCCTCGTCCGCGTCCATTCCCTTCTCCTCCAGGATCTCTTTTGTCAGATCCAGCGGGAAGCCGTAGGTGTCGTACAGGCGGAACGCATCCTCGCCGCCAAGCGTCTTCGCGCCCTCTGCCTCCATCTTTCCGATCATGTCGGACAGGATTCCCAGTCCCTGATCAATGGTCTTATTGAACTGTTCTTCCTCCTTGGAAATCACTTTGAGGATGAACTCTTTCTTCTCTTCCAGCTCCGGATATCCGTCCTTTGATCCTGCGATCACCGTCTCCGCGAGCTCCGGCAGGAATCCTTTCTCGATTCCCAGCAGTCTGCCGTGGCGGCATGCTCTTCTGAGCAGACGGCGGAGCACATAGCCGCGTCCCTCATTGGAAGGCATGATGCCGTCGGAGATCATGAACGTTACAGAACGGATATGGTCTGTGATCACGCGGATCGAGACGTCGGAGTTGTATTCCTTTCCGTACTCTGCGTCCGCCAGGCGGCATACATGGTCTCTCAGCGCCTTGATCGTATCCACATCAAAGATGGAATCCACGTCCTGAACGACCGATGCGAGACGCTCCAGCCCCATTCCCGTATCAATATTCTTCTGCTCAAGCTCTGAGTAATTGCCGTTCCCGTCATTGTCGAACTGGGTGAACACATCGTTCCAGATCTCCATATAGCGGTCACAGTCGCAGCCTACCGTACAGTCCGGTTTGCCGCATCCGTACTTCTCGCCTCTGTCATAGTATACCTCAGAGCACGGACCGCACGGGCCTGAGCCGTGCTCCCAGAAGTTGTCCTCCTTGCCGAACTTGAAGATCCTCTCCGCCGGGATGCCGATCTTCTTGTTCCAGATCTCGAAGGCCTCATCGTCGTCCACATAGACAGACGGGTACAGGCGGTCCGGATCAAGGCCTACTACCTCTGTGAGGAACTCCCATGTCCACTGGATCGCCTCTTCCTTAAAATAATCTCCGAAGGAGAAGTTGCCCAGCATCTCAAAGAACGTGCCGTGGCGCGCTGTCTTTCCTACATTCTCAATGTCTCCTGTGCGGATGCACTTCTGGCATGTGGTCACTCTCTTTCTCGGCGGGATCTCCTGTCCCGTAAAATATGGTTTCAGGGGTGCCATCCCTGAGTTGATGAGCAGAAGGCTCTTATCATTGTGGGGCACTAAAGAAAAGCTCTTGAGGGCCAGATGTCCCTTGCTCTCGAAGAACTCCAAAAACATTTTTCTCAACTGGTTTACTCCGTATGGCTGCATACCTAATCCTCCTCTTTCGCTCCAAAAAGCCAATCTATAATATACCACAGGCGTATACATTTGTAAAGCGGGCAGCTTTTCAAAAACTGCCCGCTCCTGCTCATTGAATCCCGCGTTCTGCCGCGTCTGACCTGATATTTTCCCGCCTAATCCAGCTCGATCTCCGCCACTTCTTTGGGCGGGATCGCGCGGGACGAATTTTTCACATATTGTGCAAGGCTCTTCTTCGCCGCCGCCACCGGAATGTTGGTGCCGGCTCCGGCGATACAGCCTCCGGGACACCCCATTCCCTCGATCAGGCAGCCGTTCAGCTTGCCTGCCTTTGCCAGCGTCAGGATCTTGCGGCACTCCGCCAGGCCTTCCGCATGCTCC
The DNA here is from genome assembly GCA_944383745.1 of uncultured Mediterraneibacter sp. Taxonomy (GTDB): domain Bacteria; phylum Bacillota; class Clostridia; order Lachnospirales; family Lachnospiraceae; genus Mediterraneibacter. Next base: position 4,202 of record CALWQS010000120.1, read on the forward strand.
ACATTGACCTGTACGTCCGGATAATACTCGTTGATGCACTTTTCGATGGCTGCAGCCACCCCTCCGGCACAGCCATAGCCGCGTCCTGCTCCTGTGGCGTCGTGGAAGGAGGACTCCGCCTCATAGCTGCTCAGGTCGATCCCTTTCGCGTCGAACATCGCCTGCATCTCCTCGAATGTCACAACGAAGTCCACGTCGCTTCGCACGCTGCGCCTGGATGCCTCCAGCTTCTTCGACGCGCAGGGTCCGATAAATACCACTTTGGCGTCCGGATGCTCCTTCTTGATCGTCCGCGCCGTCGCAACCATAGGGGTCAGCTCCTGGGAGATCTCATCGATCACATCCGGGAAGAACTTCTTCGCCATCACCGCCCAGGACGGACAGCAGGAGGTGAGAAGGAACGGCAGTTCGCCGGTCACAACCTTGTCCACATAGTGATGCGCCTCCGCGATGGCGCCGATGTCCGCGCCGAGCGCAACCTCATACACCTCTGAGAAGCCAAGCTCTCCCAATGCCGCTTTGATGTTCCTCGGAGTGATGTTCGGTCCGAACTGTCCGACGAAAGCCGGCGCGATCTCTGCGATGATCTCCTCTCCCTGGGAGAGCGCTCTGGCGAGCTGGAAGATCTGCGACTTGTCCGAGATTGCTCCGAACGGGCAGTTCACCATACACATTCCACAGGATACACATTTGTCATTATCGATGAGCGCGCGGCCGTACTTGTCCGACACGATAGCGTTCACGCCGCATGCCTTCTGGCAGGGGCGTTCCTTCTTTACGATCGCGTCATAAGGACAGACGGATTTACACTTTCCGCACTTGATGCATTTCTCCTGGTCGATATAGGATTTCCCGTTCACCATGGAGATCGCTCCCCTGGGACAGACCTCCTGGCACGGATGCGCAAGGCAGCCCTTGCACATATTGCTGACCTCGTACTTATTCTCCTCACAGCTCTCGCACGCGGAGGGGATGACCTGCATCAGCGGCGGCTCATAATATTTTTCAGAAATATTGCTCGCCTCCACGCCTGCGGTCAGATGAACCGGCTTATTCTCCGGGCGGAGAGACAGCCCCATCGCCAGGCGGAGCCTCTCTCTTACGATAGCTCGTGAGCGGTATGTGCTCTCGCGGTATTTCTGTGTGTCGTCGTTAACGATCTCATAGGGGATCGCCTCCATATCATCGAGAAGGGTATCTGCGTCTGCCTTGAATCCCAGCTTCGCCACCTCCGTGAACACTCTTCTCCTGATATTTTTTACTGTAGTCTGTAATCCTCTCATCATAGTAGATTTCTCCCTTCTGAATGTCTGCTGTGTCTTCTCTGCTTCTGTATATCATCTCTGTACATATACTCCCGGATTATCCTCACACATCCATTTGAAGTCATCCTGCTGATACGCTTCTTCCGTTGCAATTTCAAATGAAACAAGCCCTTCCTGATCCGGATCTTCTGCATCGATCATTCGATACTGAAAAGCAACTTCATAATTGTCCTTGTCTGTAATGACGGTATAATGCGCCTTTAATTCACTGTAGACAGTCCTTCCGTATTCGCTTTTCTCATGAGAGCTTGCATTTCCTTGACAGCTTTCCATTTTCCCCTGATAGAAATCCATCATCTCTCTTATTTGGTCTTCCAGTTCCGGCTGGCTGTTCCTGGAAAAATCGGAAAACAAGTCCATAAAAGATTCTGTATCACCTTCTTCTGTACACTTGATAATCTCTTCCAGCATATGATCCGCCGCATCCTGTTCTGAGAGAAATTCCCTGGTAACTCCCCCTCTTCTGTTCAGGCAGCCGCAGACACAGACCGCCAGAACAGCAGCCAATAAAATCACTGCTATTTTTTTCACGTATAATATTTCCTTCTTCGCATATTATTAATTTACCACCTGGACCGCTTTACAATTTCTCTTTTATCTTCGGACATACACTCCCGGATTATCCTCGCATATCCATTTGAAGTCATCCTGCTGATACGCTTCTTCCGTTGCAATTTCAAATGAAACAAGCCCTTCCTGGTCCGGAGCTTCTGCATCGATAATTCGATACTGAAAGGCAATCTCATAATTGTCCTTATCTGTAATGACGGTATAATGCACCTTTATCTCTCTGTTAACCGTCTCACCATATTCACTTTTTCTTTGAGAACTGGCATTTCCATCATAGCTTTTCATTTTACCCTGATAGAAATCCATCATCTCTCTTATCTGCTCTTCCAAGTCCGGTTGACTGTTCCGGGCAAAATCAGAAAACAAATTCATAAACGATTCCGTATCTTTCTCTTCCGTATACTTAATGCTCTCTTCTAACATTTTATCAGACGCCTCTTGGTCGGAAAGATATTCTCCCTCAGATCTTCCTCTTCTGCTTAGGCAGCCGCAGACACAG
>CALWQS010000121.1 GCA_944383745.1 uncultured Mediterraneibacter sp.
ACATAAGCGCTTGCCGATACAGTTCCCGCTTCCAGGTCATCCAGCACATCGCGGGGAAGTTCTACAGTGAGCACCTGCGTGGGGAGGCTGTCGCCCGCGCTGATGCCAAAGAGAGCCGCATCTGTGTCAAACTCTTTCTCCGGTTTTGTCGTGATGTCTGACTCAGCCGTATATTCCGTGCCGTCTACCGTGAATACCACATCTTTAATGGTTCCGTCCGCACCCTGATCCGCAAATGCCGGGATCGGATAAGCCACGTAGAATGTAAGCTCCGCTGCGTCCGCCGTCAGCTCGATCTCTGCCTCATGCACAAAGATCGGATCGCACATGCTTGTATTTCCCGACCCGTTTGCATTCAGGAAATGAATCTCTCCTGTGTAGCTGCCGTTTGCCGGCTCCGCAGCGAATGCGGTGCCGCACATCATCGTGGTCATCATGGCCGCTGCAAGAGCGCCTGATAAAACTTTTCTGAATCTCATAATGATTCTCCCTCCTGTTGATGATTTTTCTTTATGTTAAGCGCCTCCGCGCTGTAACATCCTTTCCCGCCGCCGGCCGTTCTCCCGTATGAAACGCTTTTTCCCGCCGCCGGTCTTTCCCCATCCGGGCTGTCACCTTACCACAAGCGTACAGTTGACCTCCGCGCCGTTTTGCGGAGCCATCTCTTCATCCGCCGTAAATGTGGCGTACTGTACGGTAAGCGGATACTCGCCTGCCTCCATCTCTTTCTCCAGAGTGATCTCATACAGGCTCTGACCGGGTTTGATCAGATCAGAAGAATAGATCGTCTCATCTGTCTCCGGCAGGTAAAACGAGATCTGGAAATAAACCTGGTTTTCCTCCGGATTCGTCAGCTCCACCGACACATCCTTTGTGCCTGCCGGGATCTCGATCGACTTATACCCCGGGATCTGTATCCCCCTTCCCACAGAGGCTTCCTCCCCTTCGTTCTCCGGCCTTTCCTGGTCTTCTTCAAACACTGCGTCATAATTGGTGACTTCTTTCGGTCTGACAGCCGCCCATATCACCGCCGCTGCGGCAAAGACCAGCACAAGTGCTGCTATAGCGATTTTTTTCTTCTTCTCCATGATAAACAGCTCCGTTCCTGTCAGTTTTGGTTAGTTCCAACTAACCTTTGCCTCAAAAATTAACTCACATGATTTTTGTTTAAATCAATGTGAGTTAGTTTTTTCTAACCGCTAAAATGTTATCATGGATTTCCATATTCTGTCAATCTGCGTTATCGGTTGTTTTTTCTCAATATTCCGGCTTTGTCAGGTGTGAACGGTTACCCGGCTTTTCGTCTGGCAATCCGGACCGGGTGATCCGCCCATGCGGGATCAGCACGGCCCGCCAGGGTAAATGATCCTCGATATTTTCTTTCCATTACTCAGATAGCCATGCTGTCTGGCGCCCTCCCGGACAATCTGATCCAGCTTCTCCTGAGGCAGCCGGAAGACAGTATCATCCTCCAGGATGATCTCGCATCCGCTCCGGTCTGTACAGTCTTCCCCGCATTCGACCCGGTACATATTCTTCCGGCTGATCGCGCCGATCTCTTCCAGCGCATTGATCATCCGATAGACCGTCGCTGCGCCGATCTTTTTGTCCTCCTGTGACGCCTTATAAAAGATCTCTTTGCAGCTTGCGCAGTCGTTCTCAAGGATAATGTCGATCAGGATCCTTCTCTGCCTGGTGATCCGGCATCCGTTTTCTTTTAATCTCTCAATGATCTCGTCTTTCCTGCTCACCGTATATTCCCGCCTTATGCTCATGAAATGCTGACGGCCTCAAAGCCCGCCTTTTCTACCGCCTCTTTCAGCTCAGCCTCGTCCACCGCACGGTCATAGGAGACCTCCGCGCTGCCGTCTTTGAGGCTTACCCTGGCGGAAACTCCTTCTATGGCGTTGAGCGCACTGGTCACGCTGTTGACGCAGTTCTGGCAGTGCATGCCTGAGATACGGATCGTGCATCGCCCGACCACCGGACCGTCAAGCTTTTTCTTTTTCGGCTTTTTCGGTTTCACACTGCCGGAACCACCGCCGCAGCATGCCCCCTCGCCTTTGAAATGTTTGATCGACCCTTTCAGCGCAAAGATCAAAAATACTACGATCACAAGTATAATGACCGCATCCGTCATAACAATCCCTCCGTCCGTTTCTCTGCATTACCGCATTCTCACGAATTGATAATTTGTATCATTTATCCACAAATTAGTATATACTAACCAGAATTAGATATCAATAACTTATTGCGGGATTTTATTGATATTTTTTCTTATTTAAGACCTGCTCTTTTGCTTCCAGCCAAGCAAAAATGCAGAATTGACAATTACGATGACTGATCCGGCGTTATGGACCAGCGCCCCGACAACCGGGTTCAGCACTCCTGTGACCGCAAGAATGATAGCGATAAAATTCAGTGTCATGGAAAATGTGAGGTTGCATTTGATCGTAAGCATCATCCTCTTTGCCAGAAGGAGCAGGTGAGGAAGCTCGCTGATCTTATCGTTGATCAGGGCGATATCCGCCGCATCGACCGCGATATCGCTTCCGATCCCGCCCATGGCGATCCCCACGCAGGCTTTCTTCAAAGCGGGGGCGTCATTGATCCCATCTCCGATCATGCAGACCATTTCCCCGCTGTTCTGGAACTCCTCGATATACCGCAGCTTATCCTCCGGCAGACAGTTTGCGCAGACCTCATGGATCCCCAGTTTTCCTGCCATATATCCCGCCGCTTTCTCATTGTCTCCTGTCAGCAGTACAGGGGTAACTCCGGTATCCCGGATGCGCTCAGCCGTGTCAGGCGCATCCTGCCGCAGCGTATCTGACAGGGCGATGAATCCGACGGCTGTCTTCGAGACCGCGACATAGGTTACCGTGCTTCCGGTCTCCAGATAAGCAGCCGCTGCAGTCCTCATATCCTCCGGCAGCGTGATCTGATCTGCCAGGAGCAGCTCCGGATTTCCGGCAAGGATCTCATATCCTCCCGCCTCTGCCGACACTCCCTGTCCCGGGATCATCTGAAACCGGGCCAGTGCCGGCAGCTCGTTGGAATATTGGTTTTTATAGCTTTCCACGATCGCTTTCCCCAGCGGATGCTCCGAGCGCTGTTCCGCACAGGCTGTAAGACGGAAAAGATCCTCGTCAGTCCACTCCTCGCTGAAGCTTTTTACCGCGGTCACCCTCGGCGTTCCGTAAGTGAGGGTTCCCGTCTTATCAAATGTGATCCTCGCTACAGACGCCAGCCGCTCCAGGGCGTCTCCCTCCCTTACCAGGAAACCGTGTTTTGTCGCGTTCCCGATCGCGGCCATGATCGCCGTAGGCGTGGCAAGGACGAGTGCGCACGGGCAGAAAACTACGAGGATCGTTACCGCACGGATGATCTCCCCGCTGATGAGCCATGTCAGTCCCGCCGCGCTCAGAGCGATCACTACGATCCACGTTGCCCAGCGGTCCGCAAGCCCGACAATTTTCGCTTTGCCGGCGTCAACCGACTGGACCAGCCTGATCATGCGCTGGATCGAGCTGTCGCAGCCTACTTTTTCCGCCCTCATATCAAAGGAGCCGAACTGGTTGACGGTTCCGCTGGAAACAGTGTCTCCTGCTTCCTTATCTACCGGAAGGGATTCGCCTGTCATGACCGCCTGATCAACAGAAGTCTGGCCGGATAAGATAATCCCGTCAACGGGGATCGTCTCACCTGGCAGCACTCTCAGCACATCATTGATCTGTACCTGCTCAGCCGGGATGATCTCCTCTTTCCCATCCGAGATCCGGCGCGCCGTCCGGGGCGTCAGATGGACCAGCTTCTCGATCCCTGCCCTTGCCTTCGCCACGGTCAGATCTTCCAAAAGCGCTCCGAGCTGCATGATAAATGCAACCTCTCCGGCAGCAAAGATCTCTCCGATGATAACGGAGGCGATCAGCGCAAGGGAGACAAGGACGTCCGCCTTAATATCAAATCTCGTAACAAGTCCGATGACCGCTTCCAGAATGATCGGGATCCCGCACAGGATGATTGCGATCCACGCCGGGTTTATATGAAATAATCCAACGTCCAAAAGGCTGGCAAGCAGTGCGATCCCTGATAGGATCAGGCAGGTCACGTCTTTTTTTACTCCTCCCCATTCCAGAAAGTTTTCCAGTGTTTTCAATATATATCCCTCCTTCATATACCCATATGGGTATATGTATATTATACGTATAGGGGTATTGGTTGTCAACGAGATAAAAGAAAAACCAGCCTGACTGTTATGGCTGGCTTTCATCTGATATTCAGTTCATATTCGCAAAGCGCTCTACTGCTTTCGTGAAATTCGCGATCGTCTGGTCAGCGTCGCCGTGCTCGATCCCGTCCCTGACACAGTGTTTAATATGACCTTCCAAAACAACCTGTCCTGCTTTGTGGAGCGCGGACTTTGCCGCATTGATCTGCGCGAGGATATCTTCACAGGGAATGTCTTCATCGATCATGCGGTCAATGGCCTGCACCTGTCCGATGATTTTCTTCAGCCGGCGGTGGAGATTGTCTGAGTCCATACATTGTTTCATATTCTGCCTCCTTTATACCATTAGGGGTATCTGTATGGCATATTATCGGACAAAAAAATTCTCCTGTCAAGCGCTTTATCAAATGGCTGCTGTTCCGATAGCCCTGGCTCTCACTGGAAAATCACAGGATTTATCTCCACACTCTTTTCCTTAGTTACCAGCGTTCTGAAAGTAAAAAATCTGACAGATGCACGATCCGGATACCATTCTCAATTCCAACATCCATACCGTTTGTCGTCACCACGTATTTCGGATAGTGGTCCGGTATTTCCATTAAGTTTCCAATTTCCCGGTCTGAATTTTCAGGGAGCTGTACACAGACCTGGACATAGACCTTTTCATCCCGCCGTTCGCCAATAAAATCTATTTCTTTGGCTGCATTCTTTCCTATATACACTCCATAGCCGCGCCGCTTCATTTCCAAAAACACAATGTTCTCAATAGCGCCGTCCAGCATCTTTCGGTTGTAACCCAAAAGGCAGTATTTCAGGGCAACATCCGCAAGGTAGTATTTTTCCTGTGTCTTCAGAATGCTTTTCCCCTGGATATCATAGCGATGGCAGGGATACACGATAAACGCCTGCTCCAGCCAGCGCAGATAATTATAAATGGACTCTACAGAGACAGTACGGTGTTCGCTCTTTAAAAATCTGGCGATCGAGTTTGCGGAAAAAGTCTTTCCCATATTTTCAACGATATACTTCACCACCCTGTCAAAAAGATCCTGCCGGTTGATCCGATGACGCTTTACAATATCTCTGGAGATCACTGTATGGTAAATGCCATTAACAATCTGGTAGGCGCTCTGCTCGTCATACTTGCCCAAAGCAATGATGGGAAACCCGCCAAAGCGGATATATTCCTCCAGCAATTCCTTTTCGGAGCGGGGATCCTGGCTTTTAAAATCCAGATATTCCTTAAAAGACAGCGTATAGACAGGGATGCATACAAACCTCCCGGTCAGATAAGTGGATAACTCACTGGACATCAGCTTTGAATTAGAGCCGGTCACATAGATGTCAGCATCCTGCCCTTCCAGCAGACTGTTGACACATCGTTCCCATCCTTTGACTTCCTGTATTTCATCCAGCAGCAGATAGCAGCGCCCTTTTCCCTGGATCTGCTCCAACAGTTCCCTGTACATATCCGCTGCTGATATATTTTCCGGAATATCCATTTCCGTATACCGTTTTTGTATAATACGGTCATTCGGAATCCCGCGGCTCCGAAGTTCTTCTGCGAGCATTTCGAAAATAGTTGATTTCCCGCTCCGTCGAATACCTGCCAGAATTTTCACAATGGGCTGATCGATAAAAGGTGAAACTGCCTGAATATAGTCCGGTCTGACAATCACACGAATGCCTCCTTCCATGTAAAATGAATTTTGAACAAAAAGAAACGGTTTACCATTTCTTTTTATTTATTGTACCCGAAATTTATCGTTTATGCAATTCATTTTTACGGTTAGACCTTAAAAACTTTACCCGGAACATATTTTTTTATTTTTAATTCAGAAATTATCGTGTGTTTCAGGCAGCCGCTCATATTCCCGTCTTATCCCGAGTTCACCTCATGCTCTTTTTGGGCTTCTTCAATCGCTTTCAAAAACTTGATTTTTTTCATCCCTATTATCTGTCTGATTTTTAAGAAGATTCCTCATGCTCCTTAAGCTGATCAGCAGTGTGGATGTGTTGTGGAGCAGCGCCGAAGCCGTCGGCTGGAGCACGCCGGCAATGCCAGACACGATCAGTCCTGCGTTGATCCCGATGATCTGGTGATAATTTTTCCCGATCCGTTTCATCATCCCGTTTGCAAGACGCTTCAGCACGACCAGTTCTTCCAGATCTTCCGCCGCAATGGTAATGTCGGCGATCTCTCTTGCAAGCTCCGCGCCGTCGCTGATGGCAATGCCCGCATCTGCTGCAGACAG
>CALWQS010000122.1 GCA_944383745.1 uncultured Mediterraneibacter sp.
AAAGCGCTCCTGCTGCTGCGAGAGCTCTTGATCTGCCTGCTTCTCAGCCTTGCGATTTACCTTTTCATAATCTTCGGCAAGTACGGAACATCCGCAGAACTGAAGGAACCACTATGTCTCTTCCTGACGGCAGGAATCTTCGGACTGGGATTTTCAGCGGTATCGCTCATTCTTGATGCTGTCCTGCTCTGGAAATCGAAATAAAAACACGCGGCAGCCATAAGGTTTTTCCTCATGACTGCCGCGGAAAATTTTTATCCACATCTTGATTTCTATAGCTTGATCTTTTCTTTTGTATTCCTTGTTCATTCAGCAGGCTGCTGCGCCGGATCATCCAGCACTCCGCCTTCTATCAGAGTATCCAGGAACTCCTGTATATCCTCTCTCGCCGTCTCTTCATCCACATCGTATGATTCCAGGATCCCGTGAAGCAGATCATCAAAAGTAACCTCTGACTGAAGCATCTTCCACAGGTCCGCCCCGACTTCGTTCACGGTAATCAGACCGTTAAAGCTCAGCACCGTCTTCCCGGTCGGAATGATTACATAATCACCTGCGATTTCCCGCAGGACAAATTCTTTTTGTACTTTCATATTCCTATTCCTTATACCATATAGATTTGTACAGAATCATTCTACACTATTCTCCCCATATATGCAATGTCGGAAAATGTCTATGCTCATCTGATCTCAAGCACTGCAATCTCCGGAAGATTATTAAATCTCGGCAGCTTCTGTCTGTTGCTTCCCAGCCCGCTTGTCACAAACATCTGAAAATTATCCTTTTCATACATTCCGTGCACATATTCCGGGAAAAATCCCTGGTCGCCGCCATAGAGCCCGCCGAGGAACGGAAAAACCACCTGTCCGCCGTGGTTATGTCCGCTGATCACAAGATCCACGTCCCACACCCTGCTCGCATCGCCGAAAATAAAGCTGTCCGGGCGGTGCGCCAGCATGATCTTCAGCCGGTCCGTATTCTGAAAATCTTCGAGGAAATTACGTATATCCTCAGGAGCCGCCGAAGCATCGTTATTGCCGCCGAGACCAAAAGCATAGTCGTACATTCCCCCGAGGCGTATCTGTACCCCGTTGACGTCAATATCCACAAATTCCTTATCCAGCACTGCCGCACCGGCTGCTTCAAGTTCCTCTGTCAATTCAGGATGGCCGTTTTCCATATAATCAATCTCGTGATTTCCAAGCGCATAGTAAACGGGCGCCGTATCCTTCAGTTCCCGTATCAGGGCAGCCGGGACTTCCGCATTCTCCGATTCTCCGTTGAGCATATCCCCATCCATGAAAATCAGGTCAGGAGCCGTCTCACGGATCTTTTCTGCCAGCCTTTCGTTATCCTCCCCGAATCTGTGGTCATGCAGATCCGAGATAACCACCGTCCTGACCGGATGCTCTGCTCCTATTTCCGCCGTAAACTCACGGACTGTCAAAAAATTGACGGAAAGCCACAGGCTGATCAGAATATACGCCGCGGCAAAAAGTAAAAGGATTAATATGATCATAAATAGTGTATGTCGTTTCTTCCTTCTTTTCATATAAAATTTGCTTCCTTCTAAACTATATCATGATACCCTATATTCATCTTAAAATCAACCGTGGGCAAATAAATGGACAAACTTTTCGCATGTCCCTTTTTGCGCGTCAGCGCGGCGAGTGGGCGTACGGACAGCGGTCAGCTGTGTACGATAGCCGAGGCAAAAGCCTCCCTCCGATAATGCTGCTACCGTTTTATCATTATCGTAAGGGAGGCTCCAATTTGCTGTTCTGTTTATCTGCGCGTTTTCTTTCTCATAATACCAGCCAGCGCGCCTGCTGCAAGCAGCGCTGCCGCCGCCCATACAGCAGTATTCCATGTATCTCCTGTCTTGGCCGCCGCATTTTTGTCCCCTGCAGCTCCGCTGTTTCCGCCAGCGCCGTTATTTCCGTCTCCATTGTTGTTATGATAATCATCCTTCCCCGGATCCGCCTCTGCCGGCTTCTCGCCTGAAAAATCAGTAAATGCAGGTGTCCATTCTCCGACTCCGCTGCCGAATCCCATCTGCGCCAGCAGGGAATCCAGAAGTCCTTCTGCGTCCTCTGACACCGCCATTATTCCCAGCACGATATCAGTATAATCAGACGGATCCAGGTATGCTCCCGTCTCGTCCTTGCTGTTATATTCTGCAAAACGGACGTCGTCATGGTAAGTCACGTCGACTGTATTTCCATCCTTGTCTTTTCTCGTCCAGACATTCCATCTCTCATTCTGAATAGACGAGTCCATTCTACACTCGATAAATGATGCCGCCGAGGAAGTATTCTCATAAGTCTGATTCTTTCGTTCCGGATCATATGTTATCAGGTAACTGCTTCCATCTTCATTCCTTCCCGTCTCCGTGTAGATCTCTGTCTGCCACGGACGTCCGAGACTCACTTCTCCGTCCTCTCCGTATGCCGGATCAGCTTCCAGGCTGCACCGGCTGAATACGAATCCAACATTTCCCTTCTTTGTATTGGGCGCAGTAAAGTACCCATTGTCTTTGCCTGCAAAATATGCCATATAGAGATCGCAGTTTGTGAAATATGCGTCCGCATCGCCGAAGATAAAGTCCACCGTACCTTCAATATAGCAGTCCTGCACCTGTACTCTGGAACCTGCGCCGTGCAGATAAAGCGTATCCTGGCGGCCGATGAAACGGCAGTCCTTCAGATATACCTTGTCTGCTGCCGAGCCAAACGCAGCGGCCGGCGTCTGTTCACCCTCCGCCGTGTGATCATCAATGTTATAGCTGTTCTTAAAAGTAATGCCTGACGCGCTGAATCCAGTCGCATTAGACGTCAGAAGGACAGTTCCGCTCTGGTCTGTTCCGACGTCATATTCGTCCTGCGGGATGAAACTGCCGTCAGCGTCAAATGTATTCGAAGAATAATAGCTCTCCTCGATCACGATCTCTCCGCCGTCTCTGTACATCGGCTGGAAAGATACCCACGGCTTGTCGACCGTCACATGCTCGGTATAAGTTCCCGGTGCAATCAGGAGAACGAGCGGTTCAGAAGCGCTTGACTCGTTACTGTCAAGAGCCGCCTGGATCGTCGTATAATCATAAGCGCCGCCCGCTCCTACGGTAACGATATTCTCATTTACTTCGCTGTCGCTCAGATAATCAACCGTAATCCCGGTAAGGTAGCAGCTTCCTGACCCGTCCGCGCTGTCAAAAGCGAGCGCCACGTATGTATTCTCCGTTACCTCCGGAAGCGCCGTCTCTTTTCCGACCTCGATCGCAGCGCCGTTCAGCGTCACTGTAAGATTGTTGTAATTGTTTCCGGAAACCGTGACCGCAGCGCCTCTCTCATCCGGCGCCACGGGAATATAAAGCACTGTCCCTGCCGTCACCTGCGTATCGTTTCCAGCTTCCGCCGAGCGGGGAGCGAACTTTCCTGTAACCGCGTCGATCTGGATGCCGTCGTACTCGCCCATGCCGCCCTGCACAGCCGGCCGCTCGATCGGACTTGAAGCGGTGAAGTCCCAAGCCTTATCCTTTGCCTCGACCGTCGGCGCATCAAAATCGCTGTCGCTCACATAGTTCAGGGCAATAGAATTTACATACGCGATCGTATCAAACTCAACCTTCAGGAAACGCGGGTATGCAGAAGCGTCCGTCATGTCAAGTTCGATCTCTTCATTTGTCGTGCAGCTTACACCGTCTACTCTGATCTGCGACGGCGTGCTTCCGTCCTGTGTGCCTGCGATCAGCAGCGACGCGCCTTCTGCGTCATACGCCGCCGGGATATAAAGGACAGTCCCCGAATTGATCACAGTTCTCGACTGATCCGGCTGGATATTGAACTTTCCGGATGTGGCGTCAATTTTCATACTATCGAAGGTTCCTTTGTTTCCCTCCAGCTTGCTGCCTGCCGCCGCGTTTCCGCTCTCATCATTCAGGCCGTCCGCCGTCTCAAATGTCCAGGTCTTGTCCTCTGCCGCCGCGCTCTCCGGCACTCCCGGATACTCTTCCGCCGGCGCGTCATAAGAAATCGCAATAGCGGAAATATACGCCTGCGCCATAAAGTTTATCGTGCAGTAACCATCCTCCTCTGCTGCCGCCAGCGGGATGCTTATGTTGTTTCCAGTTGAAGCATACCGCACTCCGTCAGCTTCCACCTCCGAAGAACCGCCAGAGAGAGTGATACTCAATGTCCCTCCGTTTTCATTCGCTGAAACAGGGACTGTCAGGATCGTTCCCGCGTTGATCTGTGTATCATTTTCTCTTGGGGAAAATTTCCCCGCTGATGCGTTGATCCTGATCCCGTCAAATTCCCCTTCCCCGCCTTCCAATGTCGGACGCTGTATACTGCCGGATGCGGTAAAATCCCATATTCTGCCTTCCGCCTGCCGCACCGCTGCTTCCTGCGCCGGCGGATCTGCCTGCATTCCGGCTGCAGACACTGTGCCCGCCATCATGCTGACTGTCATAGCCGCAGAGAGAAGACCTGCCAAAAATGCTCTCTTCATTTTTGCCTCCTTATTTTCTTAAAAATTTAATGCAGATTCAAGTCTCGCCCGCAAGTCCTGGCGCGGGATTCGGGTCGGCTTTAGCTGACATAATACATTTCCGAACCCCTGCGCCTTTCGTTCCACATTTTCCCATGTTTATGGTAATTTTTTCCTTTCTTTCTGTCAATATGAGTTTTCACGAAAAAAGGATGTAATATTTTATCATTCACTTATTTTTGCACAGTTTTCCTCACAGTTATCCCATCCGCACATATACTGCTAATATAAAATCGAATGGCATCCGAGTTGTCATCACGCCTTATGCTCAGATGTCATATTTTCTGAAAGGATGCTTCTATGAGTATAAAGGGACTTGACGTCAGTAAATTCCAGGGAGAGGTAGACTGGGAACGTGTCAAGGCGGCAGGGTATCAATTCGCAATGCTGCGCGCAGGCTACGGTTTCAGCACAGTCGATGAACAATTCCGCCGAAATGCTTCCGAGTGCAGCCGTATCGGACTTCCGTTCGGCGCATACTGGTTCTGCTACGCGGTCAGCCCGGAGGCCGCTGTCCAGGAGGCCGACGGCTGTATCAACACAATATCCGGATATCAGCTGGATTATCCCGTGTGCTATGATATCGAGCAGGCAAGCGCGGACTATGCGGCGGGGCAGGGTGTTCAATACACTCCCGGCCTTGCCAGGCAGCTGGTGCAGAGCTTCTGCGACAGAGTCGAATCATATGGCTACTTCGCTATGTTCTACAGCAACAGAAATTTCCTGGACACTTATCTCGGAGAAGCTCTCGCAGCCCGCTATGCACTCTGGTATGCCCGCTACACTGACACCTTTGACGGAACTGACTGCGGCATGTGGCAGTATACCAGCCAGGGAAGCGTTCCCGGCATCAGCGGCAATGTAGATCTGGACTTAAGTTATGTAGACTATCCGTCTGTGATACGGAGCGCCGGGCTGAACCACCTGACGGGAAATGCCCCTTCTCCGGTCCCGCCGCAGCAATACATCACCTACGTAATCCAGCCCGGAGACACACTGAGCGGAATCGCAGCCAGATTCGGCACGACGGTAAGCGCCCTCGCCTCGCTGAACCATATATCTGACCCTGATAAAATCTATGCCGGGGCCACGATCCGCGTGCCTGAGACCGCGTCCGCTACGAAGACCTACACAATCCGCCCGGGCGACACGCTGAGCGGGATCGCAGCCAGGTTCGGCACGACAGTGAGCGCCATCGCCGCTCTCAACGGAATCTCCGATCCGGATCGGATCTATGCCGGAACTACGATAAAAATTCCCTGACCAGTTAAGAAAATCATTACTTTTTTTCTTTTTCTTTTAGACTTTAAACATATTTTGGACACATTTTCCGTCTATACTAAGACACAGATAGTTGATAAAACAACTATCTCCCCCCTCATAAAGTAGACATCTTGGGGCAACCCAAGGTGTCGCACTTTACTCTCATTCCTTTAGATAACTATAAAAACTGCGAAAAACCGTCAGCTGATGAGCTGACGGTTTTTCGTATGTATTCACAGAGCGAATAAGGGAAAGATTCCCTCCTTCCATCCGCCTCGTTCCCGCATCTGATTCACGGCACTTCTGATTTTCGCTCTGCTTTCCGGATGCAGCGCACACAGAGAGAGCGGCGCGCAGCGGATAATCCGCCGCGCGCCGCTCATCTGTCAGATCAAAATCTCATAAACCTGTTCCCGTCTCAGAGTCTTTTTTAATTTTCCTCTTTCTTTTTCAGAACCACAACTGCTCCTGCCGCAAGCACAGCTGCCGCTGCCGCTGCTGCGAACGGAAGTGCATTTGCTGTATCTCCGGTCTTTACAGCTTTCGCAGCTGAATTCTGAGCCGAAGCTGTCTTTCCTGCCGAAGATGAACCTGCAGT
>CALWQS010000123.1 GCA_944383745.1 uncultured Mediterraneibacter sp.
AATGAAATTCAAGGCGTTGTTCGCGTTTATCGCGCTCTGGTCGATTGTCGTATATTATCCGATGGCACACATGGTATGGGGACAGGGAGGATTCCTCGCATCCATCGGTTCTGTCGACTTTGCAGGAGGAAATGTCGTACATATCAGCTCAGGTGTGAGCGCGCTCGTCCTTGCCGTCTATCTTGGCAGAAGACACGGATATGAGAAGACATCCTACCGCATCCACAATATTCCGTTCGTCGTGCTCGGCGCGTCGCTGCTCTGGTTCGGCTGGTACGGATTCAACGCAGGAAGCGCGCTTGCAGCTGACGGGCTGGCAGCACATGCATTTATGACGACATCAATCTCAGCCGCATCCGCACTGCTCTCCTGGATGGCCATCGATACGGTCAAAGACGGAAAACCGACGCTGGTGGGCGCTTCCACAGGCCTTGTGGTCGGACTTGTGGCGATCACGCCTGGCGCAGGATTTGTCCCGATCTGGGCATCCTTTATCATCGGCGCGCTTGTAAGCCCGATCTGCTACTTTATGATGAACTTCATCAAGCATAAGCTGAAAATCGACGACGCTCTCGACGCATTCGGATGCCACGGCGTCGGCGGTATATGGGGCGGTATTGCAACAGGACTGTTCGGACAGAGCTCGATCAACTCAGTCGCTCAGTGGGACGGCCTCGTATTTGGAGAGACAAGACTGTTTACCGCACAGATCATCAGTATCCTCGTAACGATTGCGGCAGCAGTAGTCGGTTCCCTGATCTGTATCGGAATTATCAGGATCTTTACAAAACTTCGTGTTGACGAGAAGGATGAACTGGTCGGACTCGACGTCACACAGCATGGCGAGAATGCGTACCCGTCCTTCAACGGTTTCGACTAAACCGAAATGATCTTGTATAATAAGGAAAAGATAGGAGGAGCAGAGTATGTTGATCAAAGTAGAAGCAATCGTCAGAGAAGAAAAGTTTGAGGAAGTCAAGGACGCTCTCAATAAGATCCAGGTAAACGGTATCACGGTGTCCCAGGTTATGGGATGCGGCGCACAGCGCGGATATAAAGAGATCGTCCGCGGGTCTGAGGTGGATATCTTCCTTCAGCCGAAGATCAAGTTCGAGATCGTAGTCTCTTCCGAGGAATGGGAGAAAAAGGTCATCGACGCGATTCAGCAGACCGCGTTTACCGGAGAGGTCGGAGACGGCAAGATCTTCAGCTATGAGATGAGGAGCGCGATGAAGATCCGTACAAAAGAGACGGGATATGAGGCGCTTCAGTCCCAGTTTGAATAAGGCAGAGGCATATAATATTAATTAAGTAAAGAAAGGGTGTCTTCCAGACGTTCAGATGAATGGCTGGGAGACGCTCTTTTTTGTAGAGGACTGCTCAGGGTGGCATACAGAGAGATTATTTGATATAATTTCGACATTGACAGATATGAAGCTGCGGAGGAAACTGTATGGAAGAAGTGATCCTAAATTATATAGATATGTCAGAAGAGCAAAGAATAAACGCTTTAGAGAATTTGAAACATATCGGTTTTTATCCGGCATATGGTACAGAACAGACGATGAAAAAAATAATGGATAAATCTATTGTCGATGAAATGCCACAATTCTATTTTGTTTTTAGGAAGGAAAAGTTAATAGGATATTTGTTTATCATTGGAGATACTCAAAAATATAAATCTTTTCCGTGGCTGGCTATTAGCAATGTGGATGAACTTCCGATGAGAGTTACAAGATCCTTGATGAAAATATATATTGAAGCATGGGAAAAGATGAATAATGTAAATATGGCAGACTATCTTCGTCGCCAACTGCAGGACTATGAATATGGAGTAGGGCATCGTTCCGAGAATCTATGCAGATAACTCCTAAGGGATGAAGATATTTACTGCCATCGCTGGCTCTGCCGAGTTTGAAGAGCAATTGATTTGTTGATCTATGTAATATAAAAATCTTAAGGTTAAAAATAGAGTGTGTTCACAGCTAGAAAGAAGTGTGGTAAAGTTGTCATAGAGACAATTGGAATTTGAGGTGAGCGGATGGAATATGTAATAAGAGAAATGAGAAATGAAGAATATTGTTTGTTAGACAATTTTTTATACGAAGCAATTTATATTCCAGACGGTATTGAAGCTCCGCCTAAATCCATAATAGATTGCCCTGAATTACAAGAATATATCATTGACTTTGGAAAACGAAAACATGATAAAGCCTTAGTTGCAGAAATTCAAGAGAATGTGGTAGGAGCTATTTGGGTTAGAATAATGAATGACTATGGACATATTGATGATGATACCCCATCTCTTGCTATGTCTATCATAAAGAATTACAGAGGATTAGGAATTGGAACTTCATTATTAAAACAATTATTGTCAGTAGAAAGATTAGCTGGTTATTCAAAAATTTCATTATCTGTTCAGAAAAGTAATTACGCTGTAAAAATGTATAAGAAAGCTGGATTTACTGTTATTGATGAAAATAGTGAAGAATATATTATGCTCAAGAGGCTGTAACATTCAATCCTAATTTACCGAATATTTTTGCGTGAATATGAGATAAAAAAGAAACGAGATTGTGAAATGGACAAAGATCTTTTCAAAGATTATTTAAAAGAGGGAGAACCTGATAAAGTCAGCAGAGGGGGATGTATGGAATACTGCAATCAGATGACAGGAAACAGACGGTTATTGGTTTTTATGGGAAAAGAACAGGAGTAACTATGGAAAATCATATACAGATCTTGATCTTCGCCGGCACGACGGAAGGAAGGATGCTGGCGCAGTATGCCTCGCAGCATGAGATAGGCTGTTATGTGAGTACGGCTACAGAATATGGGAAAAGTATTCTTGAAGGGCTGGAAGGTGTCGATTGCATCTCCGGGCGGATGGATCAGAAGGAGATGGAAACATTTATAAGCGGGCACGGAATCCGTCTTGTCATTGACGCGACCCATCCTTTTGCCGTGGAGGTGAGCGAGAATATCAGAGCGGCGTGTGAAAAGGAGAAGGTACAGTATGTCAGATGCCTGAGGGAAAGGCTCGACGAGCATGAAACAGAGGGCGGAGCAGCGGAAGATTATGGCATGGACGATGTGGTTATCGTAGATTCTGTGGAACAGGCGGCGGAGTATCTCAGAGGGACGACAGGAAATATCCTGATCGCCACGGGAAGCAAGGAGCTGAGCCTCTATACGCGGATCGACGGATACGAGAAGCGCTGCTTTGCCCGCGTCCTGTCTACAGGGGAAGCTGTGGAAGAGAGTATAAGGCTCGGATTCCGTGGGAGGCATCTGATCGCCATGCAGGGACCGTTTTCCAAGGAGATGAATCTTGCGCTCCTGCATCAGACAGAAGCGAGGTATTTTGTCACGAAGGAGTCCGGAAAAGCCGGCGGATTCGAGGAGAAGCTGGAGGCGGCGAAGGCGGCGGGAGCTGTGCTCGTAGCTGTCGCAAGACCTAGGGAAGAAGGGGAGAGCCTGGAGGCGGTGGAGCGGCTGATGAAGGAGCCGGCGGCGGAGCACGGCTAGTACGGTGAAAAATCAGGCAAGTGATATAGCCGGTTATTTATTATACACTGCACCAGAATTAGAATCAGTTCAGAGACAGGAGGAACGATCATGAAACAGGGAATGATACACATTTACTGCGGTGACGGCAAGGGAAAGACGTCCGCAGCTGTCGGCCTTGCGGTCCGGGCGGCGGGAACCGGGATGAAGGTACTGTTCGCCCGCTTCCTGAAAAATGAAAACTCTGGGGAGCTGAAGGTGCTGGACGCGGTCCCGGAGATCGAGGTGATCCACCTGGAGCGTTCCTATGGATTTTTCAGCACTCTGTCTGAGAAAGAGAAGGCGGAAGTGAGGGGAATGTACCTCGGCCTGTGGGATAAGATCCGGGACAAGGTTTCGTCCGGCGGTTATGACATGCTGGTCATCGATGAGTTCATGGCAGCTTATAATTACGGACTGATCCCCCATGAGGGAGCAGTCCGTTTCCTCGAAGAAAAGCCGGAAGAGATGGAGATCGTCCTGACCGGGAGAGATCCGGGGGAAGAGCTTGTGAGGCTGGCGGATTATGTGTCGGAGATCCGCAAGGTGAAGCATCCGTTTGACCGGGGAATCACGGCGAGGAGAGGAATCGAGTATTAAAGGTTTGACGGAACAGAGAAAAGAGGTTAAACTGGTATTTGACCAGGCATACATCTAAAAGAATGCGCCTTTTCTGTCAGAATGCTGAGAGGGCGCGAGGAAGTCAGGTGAGAATCCTGCGCAATACCCGTTGCTGTATTGGAGGAGCGGTGTTCCATTCTGCAAGGCAGAGGCCACTGGGGCAAGTCCCTGGGAAGGCGGAACATTCGCGCTGATCCCTAAGTCAGAAGATTCACTTTTAGATCATGGTTACGGGAATATGATCAGGTATGCTGCAAATGTTTTCCTTTTTGTGGCACCTGGGAGTAATTCTTTATTAACAGGTCAATCACACAAAAAGGAGGAAAAACATGACCGGAAGAGAAAAAATCTTACTCAAGGCGTCTATCGCTTTTGCCGCGGTGTTCGCCGTCGCGCCTGCGTCCAACGCGATGCATATCATGGAAGGGTACCTCCCCGCTGGATACTGCGTGGCGTGGGGCGCCGTCTGCCTGCCGTTTCTGATCGCAGGATTCATTTCACTGAGGAACAAAGTTAAGGAGAACAGAAGGAACATGACGCTGATCGCCATGGCGGGCGCCTTTATCTTCGTGATCTCATCACTGAAGATCCCGTCTGCCACGGGGAGCTGCTCGCATATGACGGGGACCGGGCTTGGAGCGATCCTGTTCGGACCGGCAGCGGTCAGCGTGCTCGGAGTCATTGTCCTGATCTTTCAGGCGGTGCTCTTAGGACACGGCGGGCTGACAACGCTCGGGGCAAACACCTTTTCCATGGCGGCGGCAGGTCCGCTTGTCTCCTTCGGGCTCTATAAGCTGTGCGGGAAGCTGAGAGTGAACCGGAGAGTGAGCGTCTTTCTCGCTGCGTTTATGGGAGATCTGTTCACCTACTGTGTTACCAGCTTCCAGCTGGCTCTTGCATATCCGTCAGAGGCAGGCGGTGTGGGGGCTTCTGCTGTGAAGTTTTTAGGCGTGTTCGCTCCGACCCAGCTTCCGCTGGCAGTGATCGAGGGTCTTCTGACCGTGGCGATCGTGATCGGGCTGGAGACTTATGCAGTGCCGGAGCTTAAGACGATCGGTTTTCTGCAAGGAAAAGAGAAGGAGGCAAAGTAAGATGTCGAAGAATACGAAAACAGTCATCCTTCTGCTCAGCTTAGCCGTGTTTATAGCGGCAGTTCCGCTGTTCGCCCGCAAAGGAGCGGAATTTGGAGGATCTGATGATGCGGGAAGCGTGATGATAGAAGAGATTCAGGGAGAATATACCCCGTGGTTCACCCCGGTGCTGGAGAACGCACTGGGCGGGGAGATCCCGGGCGAAGTGGAGAGCCTGATCTTCTGTGTGCAGACAGGGATCGGAGTGGGGATCATCGCCTTTTTCATGGGAAGATTTGTGGAGCGTAAGAAGTGGATGAAGGCCGCCGCAGCAGAAGAAAGCAGCGGAGAAGCGGAGAGTTCGGATGATGCTGATCGATAGACTGTGTTACCAGTCAAAACTGCGGTATGTCAATGCATCGGAGAAGTTTGTATACGCCATGCTGACGCTGGTGCTGTGCATTGTCAGCCGTTCGCCGGCCGTGGCGGCGGCTGCGTTTGCCGTGAACGGGCTTCTGACGGTGGGAGCGGGGCGGATCCCGTTTTCAAGCTATGTCAGGCTGCTCCTGATCCCTGCGGCATTTCTGGTCCTGGGGACTGCGGCGCTGGTGTGCAGTCTGTCCCGCGAGCCTTTGGATGCATTTGCGTTTCCGGCGGGGGATTGGTACATTACCGGTAGCCGTGAGGCTGTAGGACAGGCGGCGCGTCTGTGTGCAACTGCACTCGCGGCAGTATCGTGCCTGTATTTTCTGGCACTGAACACAACAATGACGGACATCATGGGAGTGCTCGCAAAGCTGCATCTTCCCTCTTTTTTTATCGAACTGATGCTGCTCATCTATCGGTTTATCTTCGTGCTGCTGGAGACGGCGTCCGCCATACTGACCGCTCAGGAGTCACGCCTGGGAAATCGGGATTTCCGCACGTCGGTGCGGTCATTCGGGGGAATGTGCACCGCTCTTTTTGTCCTTGCGCTGAAGAAATCGAATGCGCTGTATGATGCGATGGAGTCCAGATGCTATGACGGGCGGATCCGGGTGCTGTCCAGAGAATATCCGCCGGTCAGGAAGGAGATCAT
>CALWQS010000124.1 GCA_944383745.1 uncultured Mediterraneibacter sp.
CCGGGATATTGTTCTGCGATCTTTTCGAGGATCGGATCAACCTGGGCAAGCCTTGCCTCATAGTTTTCTTCTCCGAGAAGCACCTCCACGCCGCCGAAATACACTGCGATGCCGCTGTCCACACAGACAACTCTGTCCGGTGCGAGATTATATTTCGCGAGATACACTGATACATCCATAATCTTTCTGAAAATACTGCTGTCTTCCACCGGGAGCCTGCTTCCGATCACTACTTTCGAAGCGTCGAAGACAAGTCCCTCGATATGCGGAACGCCTTCCAGGAGTTCCTTTGTCCGCAGCGATGCGATCCCATCCTTGTCAAAATACAGGCAGGCGCCGTCATAGTCCACGTACCCCAGCATGTCTTTCTCTTTGACCGTTACATGGACAGTCCAGGGATTTTTCAGCGATACCTCCATGCTCTCCACAGCGGACGGCAGTTCTGCCTCCGTAAAATTGTATTTCAGCAGAAGGTATAAGCTGTTCACCGACAATTCATCGTTCTCGATCCAGGCTGTGATAGAATTGGCGCTGTAGTATTCATTCCCTTCTACTTCGACAGAACGCTTCCTGAAGCCGAACACTGCGATCACTGCGAGCAGAATAACAGCCGCCAGCACTGCCAGCACGATCTTCCATACTTTTCTCCTGCGTTTTCTCTTCTTCATCGTACTCCTCCCTGCACCGCCTGCCGAATAAGCAGACAGGCGATGCTACTATTCTATCAGATTGGATACGCTCAGGACAAGCCCCATTTCAAACAGCAGGAACACGACAGACGTCCCGCCGTAGCTGATGAACGGCAGCGTGATTCCCGTATTCGGAATCGTATTGGTCACGACCGCGATATTCAGGATCACCTGGATCATCATGTGCGCCATGGCCCCGGATGCGATCAGAGCTCCCATCAGATCCTTCGCCTTTGTGGCGATCACAAAAAAGCGCCAGATCAGCACGAGGAACAGCAGGACGATCGCCGAAGCTCCCACCAGCCCCAGCTCCTCGCATATAATAGAGAATATCATGTCATTCTGTGCTTCCGGAAGAAACCCCAGCTTCTGCACGCTGTTTCCCAGCCCTCTCCCGAAGAGTCCGCCGCTCCCGATGGCATACAGGCCCTGAAGCGTCTGGTATCCCTTTTCATACTGCTCCGGGTTCCGCCAGATGGCAAGGCGCTCCAATCGATAGCTCTCCAGCGCCAGGAAGAC
Organism: uncultured Mediterraneibacter sp.; assembly: GCA_944383745.1. GTDB lineage: Bacteria > Bacillota > Clostridia > Lachnospirales > Lachnospiraceae > Mediterraneibacter. The sequence continues at coordinate 1,209 of CALWQS010000124.1, forward strand.
CGCCAGAAAGGCAATCCCCGCAGCCCCCATCCAGATAAACTGGGAATACTTCGGGCTTGCCGTGAATACAACGATCACGGCGATCCCCAGAATAATGACCGCCGTGCTCAGGTTGCTCGCGCCTACAAGCGCCACAATGGGCAGCACGGAAAGCATCACGAGAATCAGCGCGGTGAGCTTCCCCATCCGCCTGACGTTTTTGCTGACGAGCCAGGCAAGGAAGAGGATCACCGCCACTTTGGCAAATTCCGAGGGCTGAAAAGAAAGCGGGCCCAAAGACAGCCATCTTTTGGACCCGTTATACTCATCTCCGAAGAACATGACGGCGACAGACAGAAGAACCGCCGCCAGATAGCCGGGCACCGCCAGGGGCGCCCACCTGTGATAGTCGATCCTCGCGATCACAGCCATCCCCGCCAGTCCGAGCAGCGTTGCAAATCCCTGTTTCTTCAGATAGTACAGAGGATCATGGAACTTCACCCTTCCGTTGTAGGCGCTCGTGCTGTACAGGATGACCAGGCCGGCCGCCGCCAGGATCAGCACCACAACGATCAGCGTGTCGTCATACCGCCGTCTCTTCACAGAACGCTCCAATAAAATCCACTCCCTACAGTCTGTTTACAAGCTCTTTGAATTTATCTCCGCGTTCTTCGTAGTTTTTAAACATTCCCCAGCTTGCACACGCAGGAGAAAGCAGTACCGCATCTCCGGGCTGCGCATATTCCACGCATTTCTCAAACGCCTCTTCAAATGTATCCGCCATCACGATATCATGGAATCCCAGCTTTTCCGCAGTCTCCGCGATCTTCTCTCTGGTAGCTCCAAGAAGGACGAGCTTTTTCACCTTACCGTCAAACGCGCGGATCCACTCTTCATAGGAGGACTCCTTATCGTAGCCTCCTCCGATCAGGACTGTCGGGCGGTTCATTGCCCGGATTCCGCGGATTGCGGCGTCCGGATTCGTCCCCTTGGAATCATTGTAATATGCCACGCCGTTCTTCTCAGCCACAAACTCGATGCGGTGTGCGACGCCCTTAAATTCCTTCACTGTCTTTCTGATGATCTCCGCCGGAACGCCGTAGGCATATGCCATAGCGGCGGCTGCCATCACATTCTCATAGTTGTGCGTCCCGAGAAGATTGAGCTCGCTGACATTGCATATTTTGATCTTTTCATCAATACTGCAGACGATATCTCCGTCTTCAAGGTACACCCCTCTGTTAAGTTTACGCTGGCTGCTGAAATATAGAACCTCCGCGCGTGTCTTTTCTCCGAATGCCCTCGTCTCTTCATCCTCATAGTTCAGGACGCAGACATCCTGCTCCGTCTGATTCTCGGCAATCCGCTCTTTCGCTTCTATGTACGCCTCCATCGTATGATGCCTGTTCAGATGATCCGGCGTAATATTCAGGATCGCGCTGACCTTTGGGCGGAACGTATGAATCGTCTCAAGCTGAAAGCTGCTGATCTCCGCCACCACCACGGACTCCGGCGTTGTCTCCGACGCCACGCCTGTATACGGAGTTCCGATGTTGCCCACCACAAAGACGCTCTCTTTATAATTCTTCATAATCTCCCCGAGCAGGGCCGTCGTCGTCGTCTTGCCGTTGGTCCCCGTGATTGCCAGGACATCTCCCCTGCCGAACACATAGGCAAGTTCAATCTCTCCCCATATCGGGATCCCGCGCTCTCTCATGCGGTCCACGACCGGCAGATCTGTCGGCACGCCCGGACTCATAATCACAAGCGAGAGCCTGTCCAGCAGCTCCTCAAGCTGCTCCTCTTTCAGCTCTCCGAGCAGGATCTCTACATGCCGCTCTTCTCCGGGTGATATCTTTCTCATGATCTCATCGCGGTCAAGCCGGTCATTTCCATCATACAGGATGACCGAAGCGCCCTCTGTCAGAAGGAGACGGCAGGCAGCCTCCCCGCTGATTCCTGAACCGAATACCAGTACATTTTTCCCTCTTATATCCATTTCTTATACCCCCATCAGAGCGATCAGGCAGAGAAGCGCCGTGATCACTGAAAATACTGCGACTACTCTCGTCTCCGACCACCCGCACAGCTCAAAGTGGTGATGGATCGGAGCCATCTTGAACAGACGTTTTCCGCCTGTTTTCTTAAAGTAAGTAACCTGAAGGATAACAGAAGCCACTTCCGCCAGATAGATAAAGCCGACGATGATAATAAACAGCGGCATCTGCATCATATATGCCGTTCCCGCCACGAATCCGCCGAGCGCCAGGGATCCCGTATCCCCCATAAACACACTGGCCGGGTATACATTGAACAGAAGGAAGCCCAGCAGCGCTCCTACGACCGCACAGGTGATCGGCTCTATGCCGCTCCTAGTCCCGATCGCAACAACGGTAAAGAAAGTCGCCACCAGTACGGTAACACTCGAGGCCAGGCCGTCCAGCCCGTCTGTAAAGTTCGTTCCATTCACTGTTCCGATGACAGCAACGAACAGCACAGGGACTGCCAGCCAGCCGATATCCCAGCGGTATCCCCCCGAAAAAGGAACAAGCATCGTCAGCGGTATCTCTGCTACCTTCACAATATAGAAGGCAAATATCGCTGTGACTACGATCTGAAGCGCCATCTTCTGCATCGGGAACAGGCCGTCCGAGCGCTTCAGGACGACCTTCAGATAGTCATCCAGAAATCCGATCAGCCCGAACGCCACTGTGAGGAACAGGACCGGGATGATCTTCGGGTAATCTTTCACGTAGAACAAAGACGTCACGACGATACTTGCCAGGATGATAATCCCGCCCATCGTAGGCGTCCCTGCTTTCTTAAGATGGGACTGCACACCATCCGTACGCTCTGTCTGCTTCATTTTCAGCTTCCGCAAAAATGGTATCACCACCGGTCCGAGCACAAGGCTGACGGCAAATGATATCAGTACGGGAACAACAATATGACTGCTCATAAATCCACCTCTTCATCTCTTTTGTCTCGCATAAATATCCCATACAGTATAACCCATCAGTCAGCTTTTTTCAATCCCGAGATACGGGAGCACATTGTCGTAGATATCTCTTAAGACGGGCGCTGCGATAGTCCCGCCGTAATACACGCCCTGAGGGTCATGGATAACGACGATCCCCAGCACCCGGGGCTCTTCCGCCGGAGCAAACGCCAGAAAGGATGATATATATCTGTTGGCGCTGCGGGGAAGCGTCTGCGATGTCGCCGTCTTGCCCCCGATGGAGTATCCCTCGATGTATCCGTTCTTTCCCGATCCTTCCTCCACGACACTCTTCAGCAGGGCCCGCATCGTCTCAGATGTCTCTTCCGAGACGATCCCGCCGCGCACTTCGTACTCGAACTCCTCGACCGTTTCTCCTCCGCTTCCAAGCACTGCCATTCCGAGATGGGGTGTGATCCGCCTCCCGCCGTTCACAATAGAACTCACTGTCGTGGCGAGCTGGATCGGGGTGATCTGGAATGACTGTCCGAATGTCATTGTGGCGAGTTCAACCGTCCCGATATCTTCCTTTTTGTGCATGATCGTCCCCGCTTCACCCGGCAGATCTACATTCGTGAGGCCGAGAAGGCCGAACTTTTCAAAATAGTCGTAAAACTTATCCGCCCCCAGCCGCAGGCCGATGTCGATAAACACCGGGTTGCACGAGTTTTGTATTCCCTGGACAAAGGTCTCGCTCCCGTGCCCTCCCACCTTATGGCAGCGGATCTTCCGGTCTTCGACGATCCGGTATCCTGGACACATGAACGTGTCGTCAAGAGACACCACCCCTTCTTCCAGGCACGCCGAGGAAGTGATGATCTTGAAAGTAGAGCCCGGCTCATACGTGTCGTTGATGCAGCCGTTCCTCCACATCTGGTTGAGCTGATCCTGCAGGTCCTCGTCTGACAGAGTCTCCCCATCCACGCCGGTATTCAGCTCATACGGTTCATTCAGATTAAATTCCGGGACATTGACCATCGCATAGATCTCCCCGTTCTGTGGGTTCATGAGAAGGATAGAGACACTGTCTGCCTGCTTCTCTTCCATCACCTTCAGCGCCGCCTGCTCGCAGTACGCCTGGATATTATAATCCAGCGTCACCTGAAGCGTCTCCCCGGCAGCCGGCTCGATCCGATCCTCTGCCACCCCGTCCAGCTCGATTCCTCTTGCGTCTGTCGTGGTGAGTATGGTGCCGTTGGTCCCCTTGAGATAGTCCTCGTATTTCACCTCCAGCCCGATAATCCCCTGATTGTCTCCCCCTGTAAATCCGAGTACCTTGGATGCCAGTTCATCATACGGATAGTATCTCCTGTAGTCCTCGTCCACTTTCACCCCTGCAAGATCATAATTCCGGATTCTGTCTCCGGTTTCCTTTTCCACGTTCGTCTTGATCTTCTCCATAGAGGATACTTTCTCTACCTTCTTCCTCACCGCTCCCTGCTCAAGGCCTAATTCCGATGCGAGAACCTCTGTCACCAGTTCCGGATCTTCGATCTGGCTGTGGACCACCGAGATCGTACAGACCGTCTTGTTTGTCGCCAGTACCACCCCGTTTCTGTCCACGATCTCACCCCTGGCAGCCTTGATTTCACGCTCACGCTCGTGAAGATCCTCCGCAAGCTCCTGGTAATACTCAGCGTCAAATACCATGAGATAGACAAGCCTGCCGATCAGCCCGAGTATGATGACAACGGCGCAAAGAAAAACGACGAGGATCTTCTTCTTATTATAAGTCTTGTTCTTCATAATAAAATAAACCCTGCAAAAGATATTTCTACAATTTATTGTCTCTTTTGCAGGGTTATTCATATTTCTTCCCACAGGCGGTCACTCGCCGCCGCTGTCCGACTCTGTCCAGTCATCCAGATCGGGATCATAGTTTTCATCGATATAGGCGCCGTCCGGATTATCATACGTATCCTCATAATCCGAATCATAATCCGTGTACTCTGTATCGCCGTAGTTCGTGCCTGTCTGCACCTCTTCAGCCTCGCTCTCCGCGATTGTTGTGATTCCAAGATACGGGAAGGCTTCCTCCATGATCTGCTTTGACAGCTCCAGCAC
>CALWQS010000125.1 GCA_944383745.1 uncultured Mediterraneibacter sp.
GATGCGGAACCGGTCAGCACGGAAGAGACCTTTATCAGGCTCACAGGACTGAAGCCGGGGACAGAGTATACCTTCCTGGTATATGCGGTGAACCGCAATGGAGAAGAGTCCGATAGGGCGATGACTGCCGAGGCGGCGACGCTGGAGGAGGCGGATACCGAGGCGCCGGAGCGTGTACAGGGAATCCTCTCGGAAGAGATCCCGGAGGCACGGCAGGTGAAGCTTGTCTGGGATCCGTCGGAGGATCCGCAGGGCGGCAGCGTTACATATCAGATCTACCTCAACGGAGTAAAGGCGGCGGAGACAGAGAAGACAGAATATATTGTAGAAAATGCGGAGAAAGGCGAGACATACTATGTCCGCATCACAGCAGAGGATGAGGCGGGGAATGTATCCCTTGCGTCAGCGTACACATTTGTTGTGGAAGGCAGTACGACGGAGCCGGCAGGCGACATCTCCACAGCAGTCCTTGAGTACGCGCTGGAGCTTGCAGAAAATGCAGATACGGAAGGTGTGATCGATTCTGTTGTTGAAATCTTTAATAATGCGAAGGCGGCGGCGCAGGATATCCTTGAGCGCGCGAAGGCGGGAGACCCGTCTGTGACCCAGGAGATGGTGGACATAAGCTGGCAGAACCTGATCAAGGCGATGCAGTACCTGTCATTCAAGCAGGGAGACATGACAGATCTTCAGAAGGTAGTCGACCTGGCGAACTCTCTGGACCTGACAAAATATCTGGATGCAGGACAGCAGGAGTTTAAAGACGCGCTGGCAGCGGCAGAGGCAGTGCTCGCGGAGGATTTCGCGGAGCAGACGGAGATCGACCAGGCATGGAAGGCGCTTCTCAAGGCAATGAGCGAGCTGCGTCTGAAGCCGAGTAAGGAAGCCCTGGAGGCGCTGGTCGCTTCTGCGGAGAATCTGAGCGTGGAAGGCGCGGACGAGGAGACAGCAGCCGTATTCCGCAGCGCGCTTGCGAATGCGGTGAGCGTACTTAACGACGACCAGGCGACGGAGGCTGAGGTTGCTTCCGCTGGAGAAGAGCTGCAGGCGGCGATGAGCCGGGTGCTTGCGTCTGCGGGCGGAAGCACAGACAAGCCGGATGGAAATACAGACAACGGCGGACAGCAGGGCAGCGGTTCATTTGATAACGGAACGGCATCCGCAGGCGGAGGCGAGAGCGGGACGAATACAGAGGGCAGCCAGACAGCCGGTTCCGGTACTAAGGCAGTGCAGACCGGAGACAGCGTAAGCTTCCTTCTCTGGGCTGTGCTTCTGGCGGCGGCTTCCTTGGCAGGGGCTTCTGCGGCGGTATCGCGAAGAAAGAGATAAAGAGTTAAGAGAAAGGGGAAAAGGGAGAAGATGAGAAAACGGCGAATCGGAAAAGCAGTTCTTGCAGGAATCCTGTCGCTCAGCCTGCTCCCCTTCCCCGGCGTTACAGCGCACGGGGAAGAGGCAGGAGTGAACCGCATGCTGGATGCTGTGGTTACTACATCGAGCAATGAAACGGCGGACCTGAATGGCGATAAGGTAAAGGACGGAAAATTTGAACGCACGGACAGGTGGGCGAGCGGCTATGAGGTGCCGACGACGAATATCTGGCTGAAAGCAGAGTTTGAGGAAGCTACGGAGATCAGGCAGATCGATATATATTTCTTTGAGAGAGACGTAGCGCCCATGCCGTCCAATGTACAGTCCTTCAGCATCAAGTATACAGATGAAGCGGGGGAAGAGCATTATTTGGAAAAAGACTATGAGAATCAGCAGGAGGACGGCGGCTATGCAGATCAGGTATCCATCCTGCTGGATGAAGCGGTTTATGCGGAAGATATCACTCTCTGCGAATTTGCGGCGACCGCTTCCAGCTACAATAATGTCAGTATAGCGGAGCTCGAAGTCTATTCGGAGAGACATGAAGAAGCTCCGGATCTGGACAGTGTGGCGGAAGGGATTCAGGGAGAGACGATCGAAACGGATGTGGATGTACTTTCGATGCCCGAGGTGCCGGAAGGATATTCTGTGGAACTGAATGGAGCGGACTTTGAGCAGATCGTTTCCAAGGACGGAGAGATCGTCCACCCGCTGACAGACAAGACGGTACAGATTTCCTATATCGTAACAGAGGAAGCAACAGGGAATACAAAGGAAACCGCAGATATTCCTTATGTGATCAAGGGGCAGTATGTGCAGGAAGAAGGCATGAATGCGAAGCCCAGTATTATACCGGAGATCGCGGAATGGTATTCTGACAGCACGGAGAAACTGGACATCAATACGATCACGGCGGCAGTGTATGATGATCCGGCTCTTGAGTCTGTCGTAGATGAATTTATTCTGGATTATGAAGATTTTACAGGCATCCGCCTGCAGAAAGAGACCGGCACGGCGAGAGCGGGAGCATATAATTTCAGCCTGGCAGCGCCGGATCCTCTGGCAGGAGAGGAAGGATACGCATTGACAGTAAGCGCTGATAAAGTGGCGGTGCAGTCGGAGAGTGTGACGGGAAATATGTACGCGATGCAGACGATCCTGCAGATGTATAAGCAGAACGGAACAGAATTTCCGGCAGGACAGATGAGAGATTATCCGCGGTTCCAGACCAGAGGATTTATCTTTGACGTTGCCAGGAAACCTGTCTCGATGGACATGATCCGAGAGGTTGCCAGGACGATGCGCTACTACAAGATGAACGACCTGCATCTGCACCTGTCAGACAATTATATTTTCCTGGAGAATTATGGCAAGGGAGAGAACGAGGATGCGGCGTTCGACGCATATGAGGCGTTCCGCCTGGAGTCAGGCCTGACGAATGACAAGGGAGAATCTCCTACAGCGAAGGATTACTCGATTTCCAAAGATGAGATCAGAAGCTTTATTCAGGAGCAGAGAGCGTACGGTGTCAAAGTCGTGCCGGAGATCGATGTGCCGGCGCATTCGCTCTCCTTTACGAAGATCTGGCCGGAATTGAAGGTGACGGGTATGGTTTCCCCGACGAGTACGAACCGCCCGCTCATCGATCACCTGGATGTATCCAGGCTTGAGGTCAGGGACAAGATCAAGGAAATTTTCGACGATTACACAAAGGGAGAGAATCCTGCTTTTGACAGTGAGACGACCGTACATATCGGCGCGGATGAATTTCTTGCAGATTATACTGCATACAGGGAGTTTACCAACGATTTGATTCCTTATATCAAGGAAACAAACACAGTCCGTATGTGGGGCGGCTTTACATGGATCGACGACAACAAGACGGAGATCGCCGAGGAAGCGATCGAGAATGTGGAGATGAACCTCTGGTCAAGAGACTGGTCTGACGGAGTTGAGATGTACAACATGGGCTTCAAGCTGATCAATACGATTGACGACTATGGCTATATGGTTCCGAGCGGAAGCCTCACAAGGGCGAACTCTTACGGCGACCTGCTGAATATTCAGAGGATTTTTGACTCATTTGAGCCGAACAAAGTGAGAGCTTCATCAGGATATGTAGAAATCCCGTCCGGAGACGACCAGATGCTGGGCGCAGCCTTTGCAATATGGGGCGATAATATTGATAAATCAGCTTCCGGATTATCCGAGTCTGACCTCTACTGGAGATTCTTCGATGCAATGCCTTTCTACGCGGAGAAGACCTGGGCGGCGACCGGAAAGGAAAAAGGGACTTATACAGCGCTGAGCGAGCTGGCTGCTGAGCAGGGAACCGGTCCTCGAACGAATCCGTACTATGAAGAGGAAGATACAGAAGGCGTCTATGAGGAATATGATTTTGAGAACGGTCTTGCGGATGTGTCCGGGAACAGCAGAGACTTAAATATCCCGGAAGAGAGCGGCGCGGCGGTAGAAGAAAATGCACTGCAGCTGACCGGAGGCACAAGCTATGCGGAGACGCCGATCGAAAAGCTGGGAAATGAAAATCAGCTTTCATTCGACATTAAGCTTGAGAAGGCGGCTGAGCCGGGGACGATCCTGTTCGAGGCAGATGCGCCTTACGGCACACATGACATCAGGATCATGGAAGACGGAACGCTCGGATTCACAAGAGAGCTGTATGAGTACAGCTTTGGTTATGAGATCCCGGTGGGAGAGACGGTGAACCTTACGATTGTTGCTGAACAGCAGAGGACGAGCTTATATGCGGACGGCGAATTTGTATCCTACGCGGAAGGAAAGTTCGTGCATAACGGAATGGTGAAAAAAGAAGGGATTACGAACGCAACATTTGCGCTCCCGCTGGAGCGGATCGGATCCAAAACGAATGCGGCTGAGGCTAGGATCGATAATGTCAAGGTAACAGTACAGCAGCCGGTGGAAGATAAGTATGATAAGAGTTCCTGGACAGGCACGACAAATTCAGAGACAGTCTATGATGACCTGGAAGGTCTTCTGGAGTATGCGTTTGACAACGATCCGGCGACAAGATGGCATTCGAATTGGACGAGTGCAACAGACAAACTCAATGGGACAAATACGTTCTGGGCTGAATTAGACCTCGGGCAGTCCTACCGGATCAACCGATTTTCATTTACCCCGCGTATCGATCAGAACAGTGGGCAGGTGACAAAGGCTGATCTCTATATTAAGAATAGTGCAGAAGACGAGTGGCAGCAGGTGGCTGCGGACCAGACCTTTACGGCAGATAAGAGTAAAAAGACATTCAGTTTTGAAACGCAGGATGTAAGGTATATTAAGTTCGTTGCCAAAGAGTCTAACGACGGCTGGGTTGCGGTTTCAGAATTTAGCGTTGCATGCAAGGAAGATCCGCAGGAACCGGCGGGCGACATCTCCACGGCAGTCCTTGAGTACGCATTAGAGCTTGCGGAAAATGCAGATACGGAAGGCGTGATCGATTCTGTTGTTGAAATCTTTAATAATGCGAAAGCGGCGGCGCAGGATATCCTCGACCGCGCGAAGGCGGGAGACCCGTCCGTGACCCAGGAGATGGTGGACGTAAGCTGGCAGAACCTGATCAAGGCGATGCAGTACCTGTCCTTCAAGCAGGGAGACATGACAGATCTTCAGAAGGTAGTTGACCTGGCGAACTCTCTGGACCTGACAAAATATCTTGATGCAGGACAGCAGGAGTTTAAAGACGCGCTGGCAGCGGCGGAGGCAGTGCTCGCCGAAGAGTTCGCAGAGCAGACCGAGATCGACCAGGCATGGAAGGATCTTCTTAAGGCAATGAGCGAGCTGCGTCTGAAGCCGAGCAAGGAAGCCCTGGAGGCACTGGTCGCTTCTGCGGAGAGCATGAGCGTGGAAGGCGCGGACGAGGAGACAGCAGCCGCATTCCGCAGCGCGCTTGCGAATGCGGTGAGCGTACTTGACGACGACCAGGCGACGGAGGCTGAGGTTGCTTCCGCTGGAGAAGAGCTGCAGGCGGCGATGAGCAGGATGCTTGCATCCGCGGGCGGAAGCACAGACAAGCCGGATGGAAATACAGACAACGGCGGACAGCAGGGCAGCGGTCCATCTGATAACGGAACGGCATCCGCAGGCGGAAGCCAGACATCCGGCTCCGGCGGCTCTGCTTCCGTCAGCAAGGCAGTGAAGACAGGAGATGGATTCAGCTTCCTTCTCTGGGCAGTGCTTCTGGCGGCGGTCAGTGCTGCAGGAGGAGTCTCTGTGAGAGCTTCCCGCAGGAGAAGATAACAAACGCTGCGCGCTTCCGGAAAAGAGAAGCAATGATCATTGACAGCGGAGCCTGACAAGGCGCGGAAAAATGATGGGAAAGCCGGCTGGTAAAAGAGAATCAGCCGGCTTTCCCTGTGAAATATTTACATAATATAATGGTGTGGTATAAAAAAGTTGACAGCTTATTCTCAAGGATTTCATAATAAAACCAAGAGAATGTAACGATGGGAGAAGTGGTTAAGACAGAAGTATTCTCCGTGATCGTGGGCGAGGGCGAAGGCGAGATGTGGAATATCTCATCACCGGACGAGTCGCTCCAGGCGCTCTTCCTGCTTGATGAGGAAGGCGAGGGACATTACTTTGTCCTGGAGGATGACAAGGTCGTAGTAGATGATTCTCAGCTTGGCATCGTGACCGATGCAGGCGACTTCACAGAGGGGCTGACATTCAAAGACCAGAGTGAGGTCACCGCGGTGACGGACGAGTACGACCTGATGGGCGCTAAAGTATCTCATGTAAAAGAGGAAGGACGTGAGATGACGCTGTCCTTTACGAAGGACGGCGCAGAGTTCGATGTGACGGTTCGTATGTACGACGACGGCATGGCGTTCCG
>CALWQS010000126.1 GCA_944383745.1 uncultured Mediterraneibacter sp.
ACGCTGATGAATTATGTAAGACAGATGAACAGAGAGTATTTTGCGGAGGAGCCGGTCGCCTACGGAGGCGCTCTGAACTACGGGAGGGCGAACATTGACGCAGAGATCCGGCGGATGAAGAAAAAATGTGAGGCGGGAGCTTCCTTTTTCCTGACCCAGCCGATCTATTCAGATGAAGATATCGAGAAAATCCGATACATAAAGAGCAGGATTGATACAAAAATCATATGCGGGATCATGCCCCTGGTCAGCTACCGCAACGCGATGTTCATGAAGAACGAGATCACAGGCATCCACGTGCCGGATGAGATCACAGCCCGGTATGACCCGGGCATGAGCCGCGAGGAGGCCCAGGCTGTCGGCGTGGAGATCGCAGTGGAGATCGCAGAGAAGCTTGAGGACACTGCGGACGGGTATTATTTTATGGTGCCGTTCAACCGGGCGGGGATGATCGCAGAGATCATGGAAAAGATGAAATTATACGGCGGAGAATGAGAAAGGCGAAATCTGGAAATATCCGTCTCTTTCTTTTCTCAGGTATCGCTTTGCTGATATTATATTTTCGGATGCTGCTCCGTCATTACCCGGCACTGTTTATACCGGAACGCGATCCCATATTTTAAGATTGTCTGCATACCGTCGCACCGAAGTGCGGCGGTATAATCTTTTGCATTGATCTGATCCAGCGCTGCACGGCATTCGTGTTCCAGGCTGTTCTCCCCTGCATATTTCAGCTCGATCACGATCCCGATTTTCTCCGGGAAGATTTCTATAATGATATCGCTGTAACCCTCGCCGGTTTCGCGGTTGGAAAGGACGAGCCAGTCCTCCATGGAGCGGAGAAGACCGAGGAGAAAACCGTGGTAAAAGTTTTCTTTCAGATCACTTCTGGCAGCTGTATCGCGGATGCTGATCGTCTTTTCCAGATAGGAGCAGAGTATCTGTTCCACAGTTACTGCATCCTGCTCTTTAAAGGCATTGCAGAACCGTTCTAAACATGAACCATCCCTGCGGGCAACCTCCTGCATCCATTCCTGGATCTGCGAGAGATAAATCCCGCGGATCTCTTCATTGGGAATCCGAAGACGAAGGACGCTGGCATTCCTCCTGTCCGGAATGCTGTCTAATGTGAGATAACCGGTAGTAAAGAGAACGCTCCATACATTGTCAACAGAATCATAGATCTCTTTATAGGTCAGTTCGCTGCGAACTTCCTTTATGACAGACTCTCCGGCAATGAGACGTTCAATTTCGCTGCGGGTGACAGCAGTGGCTTTTTCAAGCAGCCTTCGGATGATGGAGTTGCTGCTTGTGTTGGACCAATAGGATTCGGGAAACAGGAGAGGGTCGTCTTTGCGTTTGTCACAGTAGCTGATCACATCCCACGGACAGTATACCTCTACATTTCCGAACCGGTAGCCGTCGTACCATTTTTTTACATCTTCATATGTTTCAGGAATTTCATAGTAAGCAAGCATTTCCCGCACTTCTTTATCTGTAAATCCGAAGTACTCATCGAATTGGACGTCAGTTATGGAGAGAACTTTTACATTATTCAAACCGGTGAAGATGGATTCGTTGCTGATGCGCAGGCACCCGGTGAGAACGGCAAAGTAAAGGCTGTCGTTCGTCTTAAGCGCCTGATCAAACAGGCTGCGGATCAGGAAAACCATCTGATCATAATAATCGGATTCATCTGCTTTGGCGAGGGGTACGTCATACTCGTCGATGAGCAGGATTACTTTTTGACCATAGTGCTTGTGAAGTAAAGTGCAGAGGGTCTTCAGGCTTCCTGTAAGGACTGCGTCGGAGATAAGGGAATCGCCCATGCTTATGGCAAGACGCAGCAGCATCCGGTACCGCTCCTTATCTGTCTCGGTTAATACGGAACTCCCTAAGAGCAGTGATTCAAAACGCGCAGCCTCATTTCCGATTACCGAGCACAGCAGCGATCTGGCGGCAGAGTAATCGATCCCGCTTACGCTTTTCAGGCTTACAGATATGACGGGGAATTTTCCCATGTATTCTCTGCAGAGACGGGATTCCCGGGAAATGGAAAGCCCGTCAAAAAGAGCCGGGTCTGTGCCGATCTCAAAAAATGCCTGAAGCATGCTCATATTCAGTGATTTCCCGAAACGGCGGGGACGGGTGAAGAGATTTACTTCGGCCCAATTTTTTAAAAGGTCGCGAAGTATAAAGGTTTTATCAATATAATAGAAATTTTCCTTCCGTATTTTTGTGAAACTTTCAATTCCCACAGGGAGTTTTTTCTTATCTGCACACTCGGTCATTTGAATCAGCTCCTTCCTGCTGTATAGAAATTATTGTACCATCCGGCCAGGAGAATCACAAGGCAGAAACCTGTTTTTGTCCGAGCAGCAGCGGGGCTCAGCTTTAAACTGACCGCGAAGCTGCCGCCAGAGAATTTAATGTTAGATGTTCGTAAAGAAGCGGTGTATATTACCATTTCTCTCTGGATATATGGCCGGCAATGATGATATAATGGACATTGTAATAATTGAAAGCGATTCTTGAGCGAGAAAGGAAAAAATTATGAGGAAAACAAAGATCATATGTACACTGGGTCCGTCAACAGATAAAGAGGGTATCCTGGAAGCCCTGATCCAGGAAGGAATGAATGTAGCAAGATTCAATTTTTCACACGGCACGCACGAAGAACAGAAGAACCGGCTGGACAATCTCAAGCGGCTCCGAAAAGAGTATGACAAGCCGATCGCAGCGCTTCTGGATACAAAGGGACCGGAGATACGGATCGGCTGTTTTGAGGATCATAAGATATCTCTCCAGGAAGGGCAAGAGTTCACGCTGGTGAATGACGAGATCATGGGAACGCAGGAGCGGGTGACAGTTTCCTATAAAGAACTCTACCAGGACGTCAAGGCAGGGGATTCGATCCTGATCGACGACGGGCTGGTCGGGATGAGAGTCGAGAGGATCGAGGGAAAGGATATTGTCTGCACGGTGAAAAACGGCGGAGATATCTCGGACCGGAAAGGAGTCAATGTACCCGGCGTTGAGCTGAACATGCAGTTTATCAGCGAGAAGGACCGGGAGGATCTACTGTTCGGCATCCAGGAGGATTTTGATTTTGTGGCGGCGTCCTTCACCAGGACGGCGGATGACGTCAGGGAAATAAGAAAACTGCTCGATGAAAACGGCGGAAGCTCCATCAATATCATTGCAAAGATCGAGAATCAGCAGGGCGTGGACAACATTGACGCGATCATAGAGGAGGCGGACGGAATCATGGTAGCCCGGGGCGATATGGGCGTGGAGATTCCTCTCGAGCGGGTGCCGATCATCCAGCAGCGCATCATCGAGAAGGTGTATCAGGCCGGCAAGGTAGTTATCACTGCGACGCAGATGCTGGATTCCATGATGGTGCATCCGAGACCGACAAGAGCAGAGGCGACGGACGTGGCGAACGCCATCTATCAGGGGACAAGCGCGATCATGCTTTCCGGTGAGACGGCGGCAGGCAAATACCCGGTGGAAGCGCTGAAGATGATGGTCAGGATCGCTGTCAGCATGGAAAATAATATTGACTACAACGGCATTTTTAGAAAATCCGAGCGCGCAGAAGACCCGGATGTGACCAACGCGATCTCCCATGCGACCTGTATGACGGCGATCGACCTGAAGGCAAATGCCATACTGGCGGTCAGCAAGACAGGCTGCACGGCGCGGATGATTTCCAAATACCGTCCGGGCTGCCCGATCGGAGGCTGCTCCAGCTCCGAAAAGGTATGCAGACAGCTCAATATGTCCTGGGGAATCTACCCGATGGCTGTAAAAGAGGAATACAGTTCAGAGATTCTCTGTCTGCGCGCCATCGAGGCGGCGCAGGCGCACGGCATTGTAAAAGAGGGGGATGAGATCGTATTTGCCGGAGGCATCCCGCTCGGCATCCCGGGAAGAACGAACCTGATCCGCGTGTGCATTGTAGGTGAATAGCATTGGAAAATCTGATCTTCAGCCTGAATGCGACTGTGCCGATCTTTCTTCTGATGATGCTGGGGCTTTTTTTCAGGAAGATCGGCTGGATCGACGAAGCGTTCGCCTCTAAAATGAACAAGTTCGTGTTCCTTGTTCCGCTCCCGGCGCTTCTGTTCGAGGACCTTGCGACCGTGGATTTTGCAGAGGTGTGGGATATGAAGTTTGTCCTGTTCTGCTTCTGCGCTACGCTTGTCAGTATAGCGGCGGCTGCCGCAGTGTCCTTCTTGTGGAAGGATCGGACGATCCAGGGAGAGTTCATTCAGGCGTCCTACCGCAGCAGCGCCGCGCTTCTGGGAATCGCCTTTATTCAGAATATTTACGGAAACGCAGGGATGGCGCCGCTGATGATCATCGGCAGCGTGCCGCTCTATAACGTGATGGCGGTCGTGGTGCTCTCCTTTTTCCAGCCGGAGAGAAAGAAGCTGGACCGGCAGGTATGGATCAATACGCTGAAAGGCATTGTCACGAATCCGATCATCCTCGGGATTATCGCGGGACTTCTCTGGTCGGCGCTCCGCCTGCCGATGCCGCCCATCCTGGAGAAAACAGTCTCCAATATCGGGGCGGTCGCGACTCCGATGGGGCTGATGGCAATGGGAGCTGCGTTTGACATCAGGAAAGCATTCGGAAAAGCCAGGCCGGCGATCGCTGCATCCGTGATGAAGCTGGTCGGTTTCGCCGCAGTATTTCTTCCCCTGGCAGTCTGGCTGGGATTCCGGAGAGAGCAGCTTGTAGCGATCCTGATCATGCTCGGCTCCGCGACGACGGTGAGCTGCTATGTCATGGCGAGAAACATGGGACACGAAGGCGTCCTTACTTCCAGTACGGTGATGCTGACGACGATGTGCAGCGCCTTTACTGTGACCGGCTGGCTGTACATACTGAGATCGCTGGGACTGATATAAGTGGAATATGCATAAAAAATAAGCCGCTGGAATGCGGCTTATTTTTTATGAGAGCTTTTATCCAGAAGACTCCGGAGCGTATCGATCTCATCGTCCGAGAGCCTGTCGTTTTCAAGATAAGCAGAGACCATTGAAGTGAGGGCGCCGCCATAGTAGCGGCTGAGGAAAGAGCTGCTCTTCTGGCTGACATATTCTTCTTCCCCGACAAGCGGAGAGTAGACGAATACGCGTCCTTCCTTGACGTAGGTGAGGGCGCCTTTGCTCACGAGACGCTTCAGCATGGTCTGGATCGTTTTCGGGCTCCATGCAGTTGTGCGGGTCAGTTTGTCGGTCACCTCATTTGTGCTGACAGGGGCGTCCCTCCATATGACCTTCATCACTTCGTACTCGGCTTCTGAAATCTGCGGCAGTCCCTTCATCGGCATAATTCCTCCAAATCTTACATGTGTAGTAAAATAAGTATAGCCGTTTGGCGGAAAAATGTCAAACCACAGATGCGGAAAAAGCTGTTTCGTGAAATGAAATTTAAAGAAAATGCTTTAGTATTTTATTGTCCTATAATTTTTCGCATTCTCATAATCCTTATGCACTCCGTCGTCGTCGTAAAGCACATATTCGGCGCCCGGATATCCGATCATCCGAAGCGAAGAGAGATCGATCTCATCTACGCATTCGGCGGCGTCGGCGACCGGAATGCATTTCCCTGAGCGGATGAAAAGCGGCACCTCGTTGAGCGCGATATCAACATAATGAATGCCTGCGCCGAGGACTTCCTCGGAGATCGTCCCGCCCGGGAGGAATTTGATGAATTTCATTTCTTCCGGCAGATAGACATAGCGTCCCCGCCCGTTCTGTTCATAGACCGGCGCAATCATGATCTCATTGCCGAGCATGAGCTGATCCTCGATCCGGGACGCCATTTTGTCGTCCGGGTATACGAATGCCAGGGGCTTGAAGTACATATCATCGTTCAGCGCGGCTTTCATATATTCACTGTACAGGTAAGGCAGCAGGCGGTAGCGGACGCCGATCACGCTGCGGAAATCTTCCATGTCCTCAAACTGGTAGCATTCCTGCTCGCGCGTGCCGAGAGCGGAATGGTTTCTCATAAGCGGAGTGAATACGCCCAGTGCGAGGAAACGCAGCAGCAGTTCCCTTGTCGTGTCCGCGCCGAATCCGCCCAGATCAGCGCCGGTGTAGAGGAACCCGCACATATTCAGGGAAGGCATCATCTTCAGGTTCA
>CALWQS010000127.1 GCA_944383745.1 uncultured Mediterraneibacter sp.
GTCTATGAGGACGCCGATACGATGGACCAGGAAGCGGTCAATGCGGCATGGCAGAAGCTTCTGGATGCAATGGCAGATCTGATGCTCAGGCCGGACAAGGGACTCCTGGAAGACCTGATCGCCCGGGCGGAGAGCCTGAATGAGGCAGACTATGACGCACAGAGCTTTGCGGTGATGCGCGCAGCTCTGGAGGCGGCGAAGGAGACGGCGGCAGACGAGAATGCGGATCAGGAAGAAGTGAATGAATCCACAGCAGCTCTCGTTGATGCGCTTGCGAAGCTGACCGCACCTGGCGGCGGAGACGGCCAGCAGGGCGGAACTGCCGATGAAGGCCAGTCCGGAGACGGAGGCCGGGAGCAGGCAGCAGGCTCTGCAGAGAATGAGAGCACAGCTTCAGGAACAGCGGCAGCTTCCGACAATTCTGCAGCACAGAGGTCCGTGAAATCGGGCGACAATGGCAGCTATATCCTGTGGTGCGCGGCTATGATGCTGGCGGCAGGCGCGGCGGCAGCGGCGTACAGAAGAAGACAGAAATAAGAGTGCTGTATTTTCATACTTGATGATGAAGCATATACGGCGGCGGTATGACTTTTAGCCATACCGCCGCCGTTCATTAAGCTTTTTCACAGCTTACGAAAGTATACTGTGATTTAAAAATTGAGAAAAACAAAGAACTATCAAAATGTACAGAATCCTCTATTGATGAACCTTCGCATGCCTTTTGATTGCCTCAAAGCTCTCTGCGCTGATGACATGCTCGATGCGGCAGGCGTCCTCGGCGGCTGTCTCCGGCTCCACCCCGAGTCGCTCCAGCCAGGCGGAGAGAAGCGTATGCCGCTCATAGATCCGGTCTGCGATCTCCCTTCCGGACTCGGTCAGAGTGATATAGCCTTCCGGAGAGACAACGATATGATGATTTTCTCTCAGTTTTTTCATTGCCACGCTGACGCTGGATTTTTTAAAATTAAGTTCCGTCGCCACATCAACGGAGCGGACGACAGGGAGCTTCCTGCTCAGCATGAGGATTGTTTCCAGATAATTTTCTGCGGATTCATTCACGTGCATAAAATTCACCTCAATCAAATTTGTCATTACAGTATTTCTAAAAAGTATATCATAAATCCCCGGAGAACTCCAAACACAATTCTAAAAATACAAAGAAATACAAAGATCTGGTAATTTTTCTCAAAGAGGATTGACAAAAACAAAAAGTTAGTTTAGACTATCAACAGTTAGGAAAGACGATCACAAAGACGTCCGCAGACAGATCAATGTATAATGAGAGGATTGAGATAATATGAATCTACTGGATGCCAGAGAAGGAGAAGAATATATTGTAAAGAATATTGTGACGGATGACGAGGAACTGGAGTCGTTCCTGTTTTCCCTGGGGTGCTACAGCGGAGAACCGATCACCGTAGTTTCACGGGTGAGAGGCGGCTGTGTTGTCTCCATCAAAGACGGAAGATACAATATCGATACTGATTTAGCGAAAGCTATTTCAATATAAAAGAAAATAGTAAGTATTTACTATTTTTTGCACAGCGGTTAGTCTGCACTAATCAAAAATAAAGGAGGATCTTAGAAATGAGAATTGCTTTTGCGGGGAATCCGAACAGCGGAAAAACAACCATGTACAATGCCCTGACAGGAAGAAATGAGCGTGTCGGGAACTGGGCCGGTGTTACGGTAGAGCGAAAGGAAAGCCTGATTAAGAAGGCTTATTATGACGGGGCGGAGGAACTGACGGCAGTGGACCTGCCGGGCGCATACTCTATGTCTCCGTTTACTTCAGAGGAAAGCATTACCAGCAGCTACGTGAAGAATGAGCATCCGGACGCGATCATCAATATCGTGGACGCGGCGAACTTAAGCCGAAGCCTGTTTTTCACCACGCAGCTTCTGGAGCTTGGGATTCCTGTGGTGGTCGCCCTGAATAAGAGCGATATCACAGAGAAGAAGCAGACAAAGATCGACGCGGAGCTGCTCTCTGAGAAACTGGGATGCCCGGTCGTCAGGACAATATCCACCTCATCGCGGCACGAGGGACTCAAAGAGGCTGTCGCCGCCGCCGTTTCCTTAAAGGGGAAAGGACAGAAAGCGCCGTATGTTCAGGCGGATATCGACCTGCATGACAAGAATGCGGTTGAGGCGGAGGACAGAAAGCGGTTTGCCTTTGTCAACGGCATTGTAAAGCAGGTGGAGAAGAGAAAGGTCTTTACGAAAGATAAAAATATCCAGGATAAGATCGACGCTGTCATTACACATAAGCTCATCGGGATTCCGATTTTTGCGGCTGTGATCTTCCTTGTATTCTACATATCACAGACAACGCTGGGAACCTGGATCGCAGACTGGCTTGTGGGATGGATTGAGACGTTCCAGGGCTGGGCCGGCGGAATGATGGAAAATGCAAATCCGCTGTTGTATGCGATCCTTGTTGATGGTATCATTGGCGGTGTAGGAGCGGTCGTTGGTTTCCTTCCGCTGGTAATGGTCATGTATTTCCTGATCGCTCTTCTGGAGGACTGCGGCTACATGGCGCGCGCGACTGTCGTGCTGGATCCGATCTTCAAGAGAGTCGGGCTCTCCGGTAAATCCGTTATTCCCATGGTCATCGGCACAGGATGCGCGATTCCCGGAGTTATGGCTTCCCGTACGATCCGCAATGAGAGGGAGCGCAGGACGACTGCCATGCTCACCCCGTTTATGCCGTGCGGCGCGAAGATCCCGGTTATCGCACTGTTCGCGGGAGCGTTTTTCGCAGATGCATGGTGGGTGTCAGCTACAATGTACCTTGTGGGAATCCTTCTTGTTCTCTTAGGAGCGTTGCTCGTGAAGAAGATCACAGGACAGAAATACCGGAAGTCCTTCTTCATCATCGAGCTGCCGGAATACAAGATCCCGAGCCTGAAGAGGGCGTGCGTTTCCATGCTTGAGCGCGGAAAAGCTTATATCATCAAAGCCGGGACGATCATCCTGGTCTGCAACACCGTCGTACAGATCATGCAGAGCTTTAACTGGCAGTTCCAGCTTGTTGCGGAAGGCGCAGAGAGCACTTCCATTCTGGCAGGCATTGCTCATCCGATCTCCATCCTGTTCATTCCGCTTGGATTCGGAGTATGGCAGCTTGCGGCAGCGGCAGTGACAGGCTTTATCGCAAAAGAAAATGTAGTCGGTACGCTGGCTGTTGTCTACGGTGTTACAAACCTTATTGATGCAGATGCACTGGAACTGGTCGGAAGCGGAACAGAGGTCGCCGCGGTCATGGGACTTACAAAAGCGGCAGCTCTTGCATACCTGATGTTCAACCTTTATACGCCGCCGTGCTTCGCGGCTCTCGGAGCGATGAACTCTGAGATGAAGAGCGGCAAATGGCTGCTCGGCGGCATCTGCCTCCAGCTTGCGACCGGTTATACAGTTGCGTTCCTGGTATATCAGATCGGAACGCTGATCACGACCGGCTCTCTCGGAACGGCGTTTGTTCCTGGCCTGATCGCGGTATTGGTATTCGCGGCGGTTATCCTGTGGAGAATCCGCAGGTCGGATCAGGAATTTGCGGCAGAATACAGCCTGCGCGCACAATAATGAATCATCGGCGGTGGACGGAGACGGTACTTTGTCCGCCGCCTCGCATTAGAAAGGAAAGTTTTATGACAGATGTTATTGTACTGATTATTCTCGCGGTTTTAGTCGGCGGCGCTGTTTCATATATCGTAAAGGCGAAGAAAAGCGGCGTGAAATGTATCGGCTGCCCGGCAGGAGGGAACTGTCCCGGCAGCGCAAAAATACCGAAAAAGAAACTGGAAGGCCGTGTGGTCGGGAGAAAAGCTATGAAGATCGCGGGAATGAACTGCGCCCACTGCGCGATGGATGCAGCCAATGCCCTGAACCGGATCGAAGGAGTGCAGGCAGAGGTCAATCTCTCCAAAGGCAGTGCGAAGATCTTCTACGACAGAGAAGTGGATGATGATATATTGAAGAAAGCGGTGGAGGATGCAGGATTTAAGGTGCTGAGCATAATGCAGGTGCCGGCAGGAAGGCTGCGGTGAGTAAGAAGGAAGATAAATTGACGCCGATTTAATATACATTTAAAGATCGTGTGGTAGATGGCGGTGAAGCTGCCCTGGTATCCTATAGAAGGAACTATAATTTTTCTATATGATGGTAAAACCAGGAAAGGAAAAAAGATGAAAAAGAGATTGTTTGCAGCAGTTCTGTCAGCAGCGATATGTTTGACTGCGCCGATGGCGGTCATGGCAGAAGAGTCGACTCAGAACCTTACAGTTAACCTGACGGCTGAGCCCTCCTACACGGTGACTATCCCGGGGACTGTAACGATGGGAAATGACGGAACAACAGTTGATGTAACAGCAGAGGATGTCAAGAATCTTCCGGAAGGGAAGAAAATCTCAGTGACGATTGCCGGCACAGATAAGTACAGAGACCAGATGGTAGTCGAGGCAGACACTTCACCGAGAACAAGCCTCCGTTATCAGATCATTTCAGAGACCGGTGAGACGATCGAGACGAACGCGGCAACAGGCGCGGTCGGCGTCGGCAAAGAAGTTGTTTCATTTGTTGAAAACGGTACAAAGCAGTACCAGATCAAGCCTGTGATCAACGGAAGATATGAATATGGCGTTGACTATACAGGAAGTATTATATTCGGTATTGAAGTAGTTGAAACAAATTAGCATACTTATTCAGGATGCGGGCTTTTGCCGGCATCCTGAAAATCTATCCGGAAGAAAGCAGGATTCTATGCAGAAAAAAGCAGGGAAAAAGATAATTATCACCGCGATCGCGGCAGTGATCATTACAATTGCAGTCTGGCTGGCTTATACGGCCGGCAGGAATCAGGGCGGGAAAGACTCGGGTGGTATCGTTATAGCGGATGAGACTACGGAGTGGAACCGTGAATTAGAGGATCGATCAGAAGGACAGACCGGTATCAAGATACCGGGATATGGTGAAGTGACAGTAGAGCAGGGATCGGATACATGGGATATAACGCTTGCAAATCCGAAAGATAACGACTGCTATTTTCAATATACGATTACGATCGGCGGCAGCGAGACTCCGATCTATGAATCGGACTGGATCGAGCCGGGGAGAGCGATCACCAGCTTCGATGTGTCCGAGACTCTTGAAGAAGGAACATACGAGATTCATTTTAATATCTCGGCATGTACCATGGATGACAGCCATACGCCTCTGAACGGCGCAGATGTGAAAGCGGTTTTGAATGTAATCTGACCGCATGGGACAATATAAAAACAGAAGATAGAAAGATAAATGAACCTGTGGGCAAAATGGTGAAAACGGTTTTGTCTGCAGGTTTTTCATTTCATGCTCTAAAATGAACGGAAATGATTGATTGTGAATGTTAAACGAAAAATATAATATATTTTTGTGAATTAATATGATTGATAATGACTGAATATGAGCGTATAATAAGACCATAAACAAACAGGAGGTAATGAGCAGATGATCTACACAGTGACATTTAATCCGTCTCTGGACTATATCGTCGGAACAGAAGGATTTCAGCTGGGGAATACCAACCGGACCGTATCAGAGCTGATGCTCCCGGGAGGAAAGGGAATTAACGTATCTACGGTCCTCAAGAACCTTGGGATCGAGAGCACGGCCCTGGGATTTACGGCAGGATTTACCGGAGAGGAGATCCGCCGAAGGGTAGACGGACTCGGACTCAGGAGTGAGTTCATCGATGTGGGAAACGGGTTCTCAAGGATCAATGTGAAGATGAAGGAATTTGACGGAACAGAGATCAACGGACAGGGGCCGGTGATCGGGGAAGACGCGGTCAGACGGCTGATGGAGAGGCTGGACAGCCTGGAAGAGGGCGATACGCTGGTGCTTGCGGGAAGCATTCCGGCGAGCATGCCGGATTCGATCTACAGCGACATTCTTGCAAGGCTGGAAGGGAAAGGCGTCGTCTCTATCGTGGACGCCACGAAGGATCTGCTTCTGAACGTGCTGAAGTACAGGCCCTTCCTCATCAAGCCGAACCACCATGAGCTTGGAGAGATCTTCGGGGTGGAGCTTGAGAAACGGGAGGACGTAATACCCTATGCAGAGAAGCTGCAGGAGCAGGGCGCGCAGAA
>CALWQS010000128.1 GCA_944383745.1 uncultured Mediterraneibacter sp.
CCGTCCTGCAGGATGCGGAGAACAGTTATCGTAGCAGCACTCTTATCCACCACTTTATATGTCATCAATCTCTTTCCTCGCTTCCTCTATCGTCTGCACTCTGCCAGTCTCCATATCATGAATGGCATCATCCAGTTTCGTAAGAAGAATGTCCATTGCATCATCCAATGTATAAGTTGTTTCATGCGATTTTTCCGCCTGTGCTAATGCCATATCCATCACCCTTTCTTTTATCTTACCTTCAAACTAAAAAATAAGCACAATTTTATTGATCAGGATAAAAATACGTCCAAGATTTCCTCCTTAAGTATTTTTGAGTCCTCAGCGCCAAAGATATGTTTGATACGCCATTTGATACAATTTTGTTTTTCAGATACGAAAAAAGCCCGTAAAAAACGGGCTTTTCAAGTGACTCCGAGGGGAATCGAACCCCTGATTCCAGCGTGAGAGGCTAGCGTCTTGACCGCTTGACCACGGAGCCGTCTTTATCTTTTTCGTTCTGAAACTTTTGTGTCTCACGAACGAAATTAAGTATACTACATGTTTTTACATAATGCAAGTACTTTTTTGAAATTTTTTCGTATTTTTTTGCAGCTATTTTTTTGCAGCAGTTCATTCATGCCTGCCGCAGATTTCGTCCAGCGCCTGATAGGGCACCACGCCGACTGCTGCACGCTGCGCTTCTCCCCCGCGGAACGAAATAAAAGCAGGGACCTTCTCTACGCCGAATTTTCCTGCCAGACCCGGAGAGCGGTCTATATCCGCACGGCATACCTTGACCCTGCCCGCATTCTTTTCCGCAAACTCTGCCAGGACATCCGACATCATGGCGCACTTGCCGCACCAGGCGGCATAAAATTCCAGCAGCACCGGCAGCTCCGCCTCACTCACTTCCCGCCGGAAATTTACTTCCGTCACATCAATGATCATCCCTCTCACCTGCATCTTTCCTTATGCCGGGCGCCTTTCCTGCAGAACTTTGTATTCAGTATCTCATTGATCTCACACAGCGAATTGCGTATGCAGAGCGCCCGCTTGTTCAGCCTCGGATTGCAGTAAAACAATTCCGCCATGCATCTTTTCCAGTTTCTTCCCTTCCCCATATCGATCCACCTGCCTCTTCCGCATTTTCTCTCAGGCCGCCGTCCGGGAACTTCCGCCGAGCTCCCGTTTATACCGGTTCTTCCGGCGAATTTATCTATACAGTTATTTTATTCAGAAAGAAGAAAACTGTTACATCTCCGCACAGGCGCTCATTTATCCTGTCACTTCCTGACCGCGATCAGCATATTAATCGGATTTCCTTTGCCGGAAAACTTTTCTTCATACTCCGTCATAATATTTTCCTTATTTAATTCCTCATGGTGATGCAGGTCATACGTAAAGCGCCGGACAGTCCATCCGGCTTCCCTGATCTGCTCAAGCGAAAAATTGAACAGCTCTGTATTGTCTGTCTTAAACTCAATCGTCCCTTTCTCCGGAAGGATCTGCTCATAGCGCTCCAGGAACTCCATGGACGTCAGCCGCCTTTTGGCATGTCTCGCTTTGGGCCACGGATCCGAAAAATTCAGGAAAATCTTTCCCACCTCGCCCGGTGCAAACACATCAGCAATGTTTCTTGCGTCCATGCAGACAAAACGGACATTCGTCAGTTCCCTGTACTCTTCTGTATCATATTTTTCAACAGCGCGCAAGAGCACGCTGGAATAACGTTCAATCCCGACAAAATTAATATCCGGATATTTTTTCGCCATATCCAGGATAAATCTTCCTTTCCCCATCCCGATCTCGATAAAAACCGGATTCTTATTGCCAAACACCTGGCCCCAGCATCCCTTCTGAGCCTCCGGCCTTTTGATCACCGTCGGATGTGCCTGTATCGTCCCCTCTGCTCTCGGAATATTTCTCAGTCTCATGTATGATCCTCCCCATATTTCATATATTATAAACCGGCTTTCCCCATATGGCAGTCTTTCTTTTCCCGGCCGCGGTTTCCCCTCCGTCCGCGGCAGCCTGGACTGATCCGCCGTATCCTCCGCCGATGTATGTTACCATCATAACATGCAAAACCACCCAGGTCAAAAAGAGTCTTGCCCGGATATGAAAAATCATTGTAAATTCAACTGCAGATTTCGTTAAAAATGCGCTTTCATACGGGTTCTTAACTTGCATTTTTCTATAAAAGGTGTATGATATAAGAATATATGATTTTCTAACAAACAGGAGGCTTGATATGGAGTCTATTGTGAACAGATTGACGGAAATCGAGGATGCGGCAACAGCAATTGTGCAGCATGCCGAAGACCAAAAAGAAGCTCTGAACAAGGAATATGACGAAAAGCGCCGAAAATTCGATGAAGAGCTGGAAAAAAAGACCCAGGAACGCATCAGCGCTATCCGGGACAAGCTGGAGAAAAAGACATCCCAGCTTCTCGACAGCCAGAGCGGCTCCAGCGACGCTGTGATCCAGGCGCTTCAGAAAGAATATTCCGAGCGGCATACCGAGTATGCCAGGGAGATCTTAAAAAGAATCACCGAGGTGTAGCCTATGGGAAATTTACTTGCTTACAGCGGGATCGTGACAAAGATCCGGGCAATGAAATCCAAGCTGCTCACACCGGAGCAGTTTGAAGCGATCGCGGCTCTGAACAGCGTCCCCGAGGTTGTGGATTATCTCAGGAAAAACACAGCCTACGCGGAGGCTCTCAGCACTCTGGCGGAAAGCCAGATCCACCGCGGGAACATTGAGAAAGTTCTTGTCCAGTCGCTCTATCACGATTACACAAAAATTTACAGATTCTGCGGTCAGAAGCAGCGCCGGTTCATGAGGCTGATCATGAAATCCTTCGAGATCAATCTCATCAACTACTGCCTGAGGATCGTGATCAACCGGTATAAACAGCCCTTTGATTTAAATTACAAGAAGGCGTTTTTCGACCGGTATTCGCAGATTTCGATCGAGAAGCTGATCACATCCCGGACAACAGATGAACTGATCGAGAATCTCAAGGGGACTGAGTATTATGATCCGCTGAAAAAACTGAAGGATTCACAGAATGTAACGCTTTATGATTACGACCTGACACTCGACCTCTACTATTTTATTACGATTTGGAAAGAGCAGAAAAAGGTTCTCACCAAAGACGATCTGGAGATCTTCACCAGAAACTATGGTTCTCAGATCGATCTTCTGAACCTGCAGTGGATCTACCGGGCAAAAAAATATTATAACATGAAGCCTGCCGACATTTATCTGCTGCTCATACCGATCCACTACAAACTGTCGACTGATCTTGTCAAGGAGCTGGTGGAGGCGCCCGGTCTGGATGAATTTCAGGCGCTGCTTGAAAAGACGACCTATGCCCGCCACTATGATTTCCATCAGGATCTGACGATCGAACGGATGTATGCAGAATATCTGCACTATCTGTACACTGTTGACTTAAGGCGCAATCCCTACTCCATCGCCGCAGTCAACAGCTATCTATTCTTAAAAGAAGAAGAACTGAAAAAGCTGACGACCGCCATGGAATGCATCAGATACAAACTGACTCCCGGCGAGACGCTGGCATACGTTGGAGGTAGAACCCAATGATTGTTAAAATGAAATTTATCAACATTTCCGGTCCGAGGGACGACATCGACCGTGTCACAGACCTGTATCTCTCCAGATACGAGATCCAGCTTGAATCCGCGCTCTCCGAATTGAAGACCGTGGATAATTTAAGACCTTTCGTCGAGATCAATCCCTACCGGGACGCACTGAATAAGGCGGTGGAATTTGTCGGATATCTTCCGAACGCCGATGATGTGACCCCCGCCTCGTCACTCGGCCTGGACGAGATGTTTGAAGTCGTGCGCAAAGCGAACGAAGATTATCAGACACTGCAGGAGAAAAAAGAAAAACTGAAAAAGAAGACTGAGGAGCTCCGCGCGAAACAGCAGATTATCGCTCCCTTCCGTCCCTTGAACTGCGATCTCCATAAAGTGCTGCATTACCAGTATATTACCTACCGTTTCGGCCGCATAGCCGTCGAGTTTTATCACAAGATGCAGAAATACCTTATGGATGACCTGGGCGCTATCTTTGTAGAAGGAGAGCGTGATGAAAGCTTTGTCTACGGAGCTTATTTCGTATCTCCCGCGGAGGCGCAGAAGGTGGACGCCGTCTTCCGCTCTCTCCACTTTGAGCGGATCGATCTGAAGGATGAATTTGAAGGGAGCCCGGCGTACGCCTACCAGGAGCTCGACCGCGAGGTCGCCAGAGTCAACCTTGAGATAGAGGATCTTGACAGACAGGCCGGGGAAATGCTCGCCGACCGCGCCCCGCAGCTCATCGCCGCAAAGAACCGGCTCGAGGAGCTGTCGAACAACTTCGATGTCAGGAAGCTGGCCGCCCGCATGGAGGATAAAAAAGAAGACTACTATATCCTCTGCGGATGGATGGCAGAAGACGATGTAGAAAAGTTCCTGGAAGAAATCAAGGACGACGATAAAGTCTTTGTCGTTGTCGAGGACGACCATGACGCTTACTTCGGAGAACCGCCGACCAAGCTGGAGAACCCGAAGATCTTCAAGCCCTTTGAAATGTTTGTCCAGATGTACGGGCTCCCCGCCCACAACGAGATCGACCCGACCATGTTCGTCGGCCTGACCTACTCCTTCATCTTCGGCGCCATGTTCGGGGATGTGGGACAGGGACTCCTCCTTCTTATCGGAGGCGCCCTGATCTACCACTTCAAGAAAGCGCCGCTTGCCGGGATCATCGCGACAGCAGGTTTCTTTTCCACGATTTTCGGATTCCTGTTCGGCAGCATCTTCGGATTCGAGGATGTGCTCCCGGCGCTGTGGATCCGCCCGATCGACCATATGACCACCCTTCCCTTCCTCGGGAAGCTCAACACTGTATTTATCGTGGCTGTGGCGTTCGGAATGCTTCTCATCATGGTGGCGATGGTGCTTCACATCATCAATGCGGCGAGGGAAAAGGACATTGGCGGCGCATGGTTTGACGCAAACGGAGCCG
Source organism: uncultured Mediterraneibacter sp. (assembly GCA_944383745.1). GTDB lineage: Bacteria > Bacillota > Clostridia > Lachnospirales > Lachnospiraceae > Mediterraneibacter. The sequence continues at coordinate 5,027 of CALWQS010000128.1, forward strand.
CGGGTCTTGTGTTCTACGCGGCAGCAGTCGTGACCATCGTGCTTTTCCTGACAGATAATCCGCTTCCGGCAGGAATCGTGATGGCCGTCATGTTCGGAGTGCCTCTGATCCTGATGCTTTTCAAAGAGCCTCTGACACGCATGATCCAGAAGCGCGCAGATAAAATGGAAGAGAGCAAGGCGATGTTCCTCGTGGAAGGATTTTTCGAGATGTTTGAGACCCTGCTGAGCTATTTCTCAAACACGATCTCCTTCATCCGTATCGGCGCATTCGCTGTCAGCCACGCAGCCATCATGGAGGTCGTACTGCAGCTCGCCGGCGCGGAAAGCGGCAGTCCCAACTGGATCGGCGTGATCTTCGGAAACCTGTTCGTCTGCGGATTCGAGGGACTGATCGTCGGCATCCAGGTACTGCGTCTGGAATATTACGAAATGTTCAGCCGTTTCTACAAAGGCAGCGGCCGCGCATTTGATCCATATACAAAAAAGAAAACGAATAAAAAGTAGGAGGGTTCTACCATGACATTAGCAACCAAAATCATCTTTATCGCAGCACTGATCTTAAGCATCATCATTCCTTTCGGATATTATCTGATCGGCGAGAAAAATAAGAAACGGTACAAACGCACGATCGGCGTCAATGCCTTCTTCTTCTTCGGAGCCTTCGCCCTTGCATCCATCATGATGCTCGGCGGACCCGACGTACAGGCGGCAGAGGCTGCTGCTTCCGGTGCAGGCCTGGCAGAAGGACTCGGCTACATCGCTGCAGCCCTGGTAACAGGACTCTCCTGTGTCGGCGGCGGTATCGCCGTTGCAAGCGCAGCCAGCGCAGCGCTCGGCGCCCTCAGCGAGGATTCCAGCATCCTCGGTAAGTCACTCATTTTCGTAGGACTTGCAGAAGGTGTCTGCCTCTACGGCCTGATCATCTCCTTCATGATCCTCGGAAACTTGTAATACCAGTCAGCCATGCGGAAAGACACAGGCTGACGGTATCTGCGGGCTGGCCCGCAAGGACCGACAGGCTGGGGCTTTCCATAGGGCGGACGCCCGTCAGCGAGAAGGAGCAGCTGCGCTGCGGATTCGAGCTGGCATGGC
>CALWQS010000129.1 GCA_944383745.1 uncultured Mediterraneibacter sp.
ACGCTCGGGAAATCCTTCGCCACATAGACGTCCATCTCCTCTGTGGAGATCACCTCTGTCTCGACGTCAATATCCGGCTCTGGTTCCGGCTCCGGCTCTGCTGCCTCCTGACCAGTGTAATGGATGTCCTTCACCAGCACATCCGTCGTATTCTGACTCCAGCTTCCGCACTTGAATGCGATCTGGCTGCCGAGCACGTCAGCGATACCGGAGAAGTCCTCTGCCTCAAAAACAGTCTCTCCATTCAGCGCCAGGGTCATCTTGTGGTCCGCAGTCCACTCAATATGTACCGCTACTTCCGTTCCCTGTGACGGAGCTGCATGTCTTGAACCCTGATACCAGTCCCCGCTTCCGCCTGAATACTTCTGCCAGAACCATCCGCCGTTGTCATATCCGACGAACATGCCGTTCGCATCCGTGTCGTACCCGAGATAAACGCCGAATCTGTCGCTGTCATTCTGCCCGGAATTTCCGTTATTTGATTTCAGTGTAAAATCAAAGTAACCATCCTGGCTGAAATCAAACGTATTCGGGTTCACAAATATTGCCGGTGTTGTACCCGGATTGTTGCCGTTGGACGGATCGGACTTCAGATGGAGCCATCCGTCTTCCACTGCGCAGACCGCTCCTGTACCTGATACACTTTCCGGGTCCTGCGCCCATGCGTCGTTGATGCCGTCTTCTGCAGCCTCATTCTGTACTTCCGCTGCATTTTCTTCTGCATGTACAAAATAGACGCTGGAAGGAAACATCGTTCCCGTCACGGCTGCCGCCAATGAAAGGCTTAAAAGCCGCAACACGAGCTTTCTTTTCATAGCCCTCTTCCTCCTTTTAATGATTTAGCATAAATGCATGCGGTATTATTTTAATATATATGTCTGATTTGCACAATATTTTTATTCACTTCCTGATAAAAGTGCAAAAAAAATATGCTTTTGTGCAACATTCAGCAAAGCATAATCACTATATTACTGAAACGCTCCTCAGTCTAAGAAAGGCGCGCTGTATAGCCTCTCAGCCACACAGCGCGCCCATTCCCGCACCTGCAGATTCACTCAATCTTATTACTCAGCCTCAGAGAACTGATCTTTCCCCACGCCGCACAGCGGACAGAGGAAATCCTCCGGCACATCTTCCCAGGCTGTACCCGGCTCGATCCCGTTATCCGGATCTCCTGCCGCCTCGTCGTAAATGTAGCCGCATACATCGCAAACATATTTTTTCATTACACTGCACCTCCTGTTATACTCTTCGGAATTATGAAATATCATCCATTTTCCTCTCCGGGAAGGGTATCCCTCCCCGGCACATCATACCATACCATTCTGCTTTTTTCAATGCCGGCCGGCAAATCACCGTTTCCTTCCGCTTTCTTCCTGATCAGGGTTTTCTCGGAGCCCCAGTATCCCGTTGATCAGTATCCTGACATCGTCAAAGATGTAATCAAATGCCCCTGCCTGGCACATATTAATAAGGACCATTCCAAGCGGCACTGCAATAATCATACCAATCACGCCCCTTATCCGGTATCCGATATAGAGAAGGAGCAGTGTAACGAGAGGGTTCAGGCCTACGCTGTCTCCCACGAGCTTGGGCTGGAGCAGCTGTCTTACGACCTGCGTCACCACATAGATCACCGCCAGCGCCGCAGTCATCTTATATTCGCCCATGAAAAATGTATACACACCCCACGGAATCATAGCTGTTCCTGTTCCGAAAAACGGAAGGAAATCTAAAAAAGCGATCAGAAACGCCACAAGTACAAAATACCTGGTCTGCAGAAAAGCAAGCCCCACAAGCAGGATAAGAAAAACGACTCCCATGATCTTAAACTGGGCTTTGAAATACCCGCCAACAGCATATTTCAGATTGTCCATAACCAGCGTCATCCTCTGTTCCACCGCTTTGGGAGCGACTTTTTTAAACCACTGGATGACTTCTTCTCTCTGCACGGTGAAAAAATAGGCAGCCATGACCGCGACAATAAACGAGATCAGATAATATGGAACCCGCTTCGCAAAATTTCCCGCAGCCGTAACCGTGGGCTCACTGATGCCCGAGACGAGTCCGCCCATATACTGATCCAGATTCTCCGCAACGGTGCTCCACCCCTGCCGGATCCCGGATGGCAGCCTTCTGAAGACGCCGGACAAGGTCTGCCCAATCTGGCTCAGGCCTTCTTCTAGCTGTGCATACAGCCTGGGGAAATCCTGAATCAGATTCCCCGTCTCTTCCGCAAGACGGCTTATTCCGAAATACAGCGCCAGCACAATCAATGCAAGGACAAGTATTACGATCAGAGCCGAGCCCAGCTTTTTTACAATCTTCAGCCTTCTCTCCAGCCAGTTCACCAGCGGGGCTGCGATCGAGGCAATGATCCAGCCGATCACAAACGGCATCAGGAAAACAAGGAGCCTGAAGCCGATCACAACAAATGCCGCTGTAGCAAGAACGCTGAACAGCAGCCTGATTCCCACCTGCCAGTACGGTCGTCTGCTTTCCATTTTTCTCACCTCACTCAATCACTGTTCTCTGCCTGGCGCCCCAGATATTCATTCTCAATCAGTTCCCATATCTCATCCCGCCCCTGCTTTGTGACAGAGGAAAACGGGATGATCTTTGTGCCGGGGACAAGCTCCAGCCCATCCCGCAACATCTTCAGATGCTTCTGCACCTGACTGCGCTTAATCTTATCCAGCTTCGTCGCAATGATGATGGGCTGATACCCCTGATCCGCCACCCAGTGGTACATCATCCTGTCATTTCCCGACGGGGCGTGACGGATATCAATGAGCAGGAAAACTGCTTTGAGCTGCTTTGATCCGTGCAGATATCCTTCGATCATCCTTCCCCACTGCGCTTTTTCCTTCTCCGAAACCCTGGCATAGCCGTATCCCGGAAGATCCACGAGGTACATTTCATCATTGATGTTGTAAAAGTTGATCGTCTGTGTCTTTCCCGGAGTGGCGGAGATCCTCGCGTAGGATTTCCGGTTCATGAGCGCATTGATCAGGGATGATTTTCCCACATTTGATTTCCCCGCAAACGCGATCTCCGGCTTGTCATTCTCCGGGAGGGCGCTTGTAATCCCGCACACGGTCTCCAGATTAATGCTTCTTATTACCATATCTGCCTCCTCATAGTCTGTTCACTGCCGCTGTCACTGCGCCAGCGCCTGCTCAAGGACTTCATCCATGTTTTCCACATACAGGATCTCAAGCCCTCTTGTGATCTCCGCAGAAATTTCTTCCACATCCGCTTTGTTTTCTTTCGGCACGAGCACCGTCTTCATCCCCGCATTCTTCGCTGCCAGAAGCTTTTCCTTCAAGCCGCCGATCGGGAGCACCCTGCCTCTCAGGGTCACCTCTCCGGTCATCGCCAGGTCTGCCCGCACCTTCCTCTCTGTGACAGCCGACAGCATGGCCGTCGCCATCGTGATCCCGGCGGACGGTCCGTCTTTCGGCACTGCTCCTTCCGGAATATGTACATGAATATCATGCTTCTCAAAGAAGTCGTCCGCGATCCCGTATTTTCTGCTGACAGAGCGGATATAGCTGATCCCGGTCCTTGCCGACTCTTTCATCACGTCGCCCAGCTGGCCGGTGAGCATGAGTTCGCCGCTTCCCGGCATAACGTTCACCTCGATCTGCAGCGTATCCCCGCCCACACTGGTCCATGCGAGCCCGCGCACAATACCGATCTCCGGCTCCGGATTGACCATCTGATAGCTGTACTTCTCTTTCCCGAGGAACTTCTGTATGTTCCGGTCCGTCACAGAGATTTTTTTCCGTTCTGTAGTAAGGATTTCTTTCGCCGCTTTCCTGCACACATTTCCGATCTCGCGCTCAAGCTGCCTTACTCCCGCTTCCTTAGTATAATTGCGCGCCATCTTCCAAACCGCCTGCCGGCTGAAGGAAAGCTGTTCAGCACTCAGCCCGTGCTGTTCAAGCTGCTTGGGGATAAGATGCTCCTGCGCGATGTGGAGCTTCTCATTCTCTGTATAGCTGCTGATCTCGATCACTTCCATGCGGTCCAGCAGAGGCCTCGGGATCGTCTGCAGCGTATTCGCCGTAGTAATGAACATTACCTCTGACAGATCCAGCGGGACCTCAAGATAGTGGTCTCGGAACCTGCTGTTCTGCTCACTGTCCAGCACCTCCAGAAGAGCGGAAAATGTATCCCCTTTATAGTCTGTACTGACTTTGTCAATCTCATCCAGCAGCATAACCGGATTTTTCACCCCTGCCATCCGGATCCCGCTGGCGATCCTTCCGGGCATAGCTCCCACATACGTCTTCCTGTGCCCTCTGATCTCCGCTTCATCCCGCACGCCTCCGAGCGAGATGCGCACATATTTTTTCTTCATCGCCCGTGCAAGTGATTTTGCAATCGACGTCTTTCCTGTTCCCGGAGGGCCGACAAGGCAGAGGATGGGACTGCTGCCCTTTTTTGTGAGTGTACGCACTGCGAGGAACTCGAGAATCCTCTCCTTCACCTGTTCCAGCCCGTAGTGATCCTCCTCCAGAACCTGCTTTGCGTACTCGATATCCTCATTGTCTTCCGACGCCCTATTCCAGGGCATCTCGAGAAGCGTCTCGATATAAGTACGGATCACCGCGTTTTCCGACGGTGAGTTTATCGAGCTTTTAAAACGGCTGATCTCCTTTTTCAGCTTCTCCTTTACTTCCTTTGGAGCATCAAGCTCTTTCAGCCCGTTCTCGAACTCTTCCGCGTCCGACACCGTGGTATCCTCTCCCAGTTCTTCCCTGATCAGCTTCAGCTGTTCCCTGAGAATATATTCACGCTGATGCTTATCCACACGCTCCTTCACCTTGCGCTGGATCTCCGCCTTGATATCCATGATCTGGACTTCATTGACCAGCTTGAAGGCAAGCTTTTCATAGCGCTTCCAGAAATCCGTCTCGCTCAGCAGCTCCTGCTGGTCTGTATAGGAAAGAGGGATATTCGCTGCAATCTCATCCACGAGCTTTTTGAGGCCTTTCATATCAGCGATCTGCGCGACTGCCTCTTTCGACATCTTGCCGTTCTTGGAGGCGAAGTCCACGAACATATCCTTCAGCCCCCGCTCCATTGCCTGGCTGTTCAGATCGTCCGGTATCTCCAGGCCGGATTCATCGATCAGCTCCACCTCGGCGCGGAGATACGGGTCCGCCTGCTCTATCTTCCTGAGTATCCCTCTCATCTCGCCGGAGACAAGCACCCTCACGATATGCTTCGGCAGTTTGATCAGCTGTTTGATCGTCCCCACCGTTCCAACCTCGTACACGTCGTCCTGTCCCGGTTCCTCCGTCTCGATCGACCTCTGTGCTGTCAAAAAGATCTTCTGTTCTTCTACCATCGCTTCCTGTATTGCCGCGATCGAACGTTCCCTGCTCACGTCAAAGTGGACTACCATCTCCGGCATGATCGTCATGCCTCTGAGCGCCACCATCGGAAGGCTCTTTATCTCATTGTCCATCTGATTTTCTCCTTTCAAGAATACCGTGCCAAGACTCGCGGGCGAGTCTTGAATTAAACGGGCGGGTACGATGGTAGTTCCCCATTGCACCCGCCCTGAAAAAGCGGAACCCTCCCCGCTCTTCTATGCGCTCTCCGATGTCAGGAACGATTGACGCTCTTCTCCGTCGCGCATATACAGCGGACTTCCCGTTCCCAACACAACATCTTTTGTGATCCGGCATTCCTTGATCGTCTCGTCAGAGGGTACCGTGAACATTGTGTCCATCATGATATTCTCCATAATCGCCCTGAGTCCTCTGGCTCCGGTCTTTCTCGCCAGTGTTGTCTCTGCGATAGCGGTCAGGGCATCCCTGTCAAATTCAAGCTTCACGCCGTCAAGCTCAAGGAGCTTCTGATACTGCTTTACGATCGCGCTCTTCGGCTCTGTCAGGATCCGGATCAGCGCCTCTTTGTCGAGCAGATCCAGCGAAACCGTAACCGGAAGTCTTCCGACAAGCTCCGGGATCAGTCCGAACTTCACAAGATCCTGGGGCAGCGCCTGGTGGAGCAGCACGTCCATATCGTACTCGTG
>CALWQS010000130.1 GCA_944383745.1 uncultured Mediterraneibacter sp.
GTCAGTGTGTTCGTGACCGGATATCTGACACTGTCCATCATCGGACCGATCTTCGTGTGGGCTGAGAATGCGATCCTGGATGGAATCCAGTGGATGCTGACGCTTCCTCTCGGACTTGGAAGCCTGGTGATGGGAGCGCTGTACGCCCCCACGGTCGTCACCGGTATCCATCAGATGTACACTGCCATTGATATCGGGCAGATCGCGCAGTACGGCGTTACATACTGGCTTCCGCTTGCAAGTGCGGCGAATATCGCGCAGGGAGCGGCGGCTCTTGCAGTAGCGCTGAAGTCGAAGGATAAGAAGATCAAATCACTGGCGCTCCCGTCTTCCTTAAGTGCTTTCATGGGAATCACGGAGCCGGCGATCTTCGGTGTAAACTTAAGATTTTTTAAACCGTTTATCGCAGGATGTATCGGCGGCGGATGCGGAGCTCTGTACGCGTCCATCGTCCATCTCGGGGCAAAGGGAACCGGTGTAACCGGCATCTTCGGCATCCTGCTCTGCCTGGACAGCCCGGTGCAGTACCTGATCGAGATGGTCATCGCCGTAGGCGTTGCGTTTGCAATTTCATTTATCCTTTATAAGGATCAGGCTCTCCAGGCTGCGGCGGCAGGCTCGGGAAGCGCGCAGGCAGAGATCCCGGCTTCAACGGCGCAGGACAGCACAGAGGAAACTGCTTCTGCCGGGACAAAGGAAGAGATCAGCGATGAGATCCTTGGAAGCCCGGTCAGCGGAAGAGTCGTTCCTCTCTCCGAAGTCAGCGACGAGACATTTGCGTCAGAGATGCTGGGCGCTACCGCAGCAGTTGAGCCTTCTGACGGAAAGATCATCGCGCCGTGCGACGGCGAAGTGGTCAATATTTTTGAGACAGGGCACGCGGTGTGCATGACGACGAAGGCGGGCGGAGAGCTGCTGATCCATGTCGGCGTTGACACAGTGAAAATGGAAGGCAGAGGGTTTGTCAAGAAAGTTTCCGACGGAGAAAAAGTGCACGCGGGGGACGTGCTGATCGAGGCAGACCTTGATACGATAAAAGCGGCAGGTTATCCTGCGACTACAATGGTTATCCTGACCAATGCGGACCAGTTCGGCAGAGTTGAGAAGGCGGAGCCGGGCGAGATCCGCGCAGGCGGCAGGATTATGGAGATTGTATTATGAGTGCATTGACGAATGATCTGAGAAAACTGACTGAGACGGCAGAAAGAGCTGCTGTCAAAGAGGGAGGCTTCCGGCAGAAGCTTCACCTGATGCCGCCTGTCGGCTGGCTGAACGATCCCAACGGACTGTGTCAGCTCGGAGGCGTATTCCATGCATTTTTCCAATACTCCCCGTTTGACCCGAAAGGCGGCGTGAAGCTTTGGGGGCATTATACGAGCAGAAATATGCTCGACTGGGAATATAAGGGCGCGCCGATCTATCCGGATCAGCCCTTCGACTGCAGCGGCGTCTATTCCGGATGCGCATATATCGAGGACGGAGAGATGTATTTGTACTATACCGGCAATGTGAAGCTGGAGGACAGGGATGACTATGATTATGTCAATGATGGGCGTGAGGCGAACACGGTTCTTGTGACAAGTCCGGATGGAGAGCATTTCAGCCGCAAAAGGCTTCTTATGAAGAACAGCGATTATCCGTCTGATCTGACCCTCCATGTCCGGGATCCGAAGGTGTGGAGAGAGGACGGCGTCTATTATATGCTCCAGGGAGCACGGACGAAGGAAGATGTGGGACAGGCAGTTATTTTCCGTTCAGAGGATAAAGTAAACTGGACGTTTCGAAGCAGGGTGAAAACCGATGAAAAGTTCGGCTATATGTGGGAGTGCCCGGATTATTTTGAGACGGACGGCAGAAAAATCCTCTCTGCGTCCGTGCAGGGGCTGGAAGGAGAAGAATGGAAGGACAGAAATGTGTATCAGTCCGGATATTTCCTCGTGGACGGCGATGTGCTGGGCGAATACAGCCTGTCGGACTATCATCTGTGGGACTATGGGTTTGACTACTATGCGCCGCAGAGTTTCGAGACGGAGGACGGCAGACGGATCCAGATTGGCTGGATGGGAATGCCGGATTGCGAAGAGTATACGAATCTTACCGTTGATGAAGGGTGGCAGCACTGCTTTACATTCCCGAGGGAGGTCTTTGTGAGAGACGGAACTGTGTGCCAGAGGCCGATCCGTGAGCTGGAAGAGAAAAAGCGCCCGGCGGCTTCCGCGAAGGGGTGTCTGAAGAGAGCCGGAGATCAGGTATTTGAAGCGGATATTACGGGGATTCAGAACAATTCCTTCCGTGCGGTCCTGGGAGAGGAGCTGATCCTTGAGTACCGGATGGGAAGATTTGAGATGCGTTTTACAAATCAGGCGAAGGACTCGGCGTCAGCCGGGAGAGGGCTCAGGTACAAGGAAATGAAGGAACTGCGGGATGTGAAGATTCTGGCGGACGTGTCGTCCGTGGAAGTGTTCCTGAACGGCGGAGAGGCTGTGTTTTCAACGAGATATTATCCGAAGAAATATTCTCTCTGCGCGCACGCGGATGGAGCGGATATCAGGCTTTATGAGATAGAAGTGTAATAATAAATAGTATCATGGAAGAGAGACGGTTCCGGCGGGGCCGTCTCTCTTATCTGTGCCTGGGCACCGGGAGAAAGCACAATGGGGATTAAGGCTCCGTCTATCCACATTCCACATAACACTGTTCCATCTATTAAAATGTTTTTTTCTAAGAAAGACACGATTTTGTTTTCTAAGATGGCAGTGTTGGTATAGCATATAAGATGAAAGAAGACATAGAGGCAGTCACCTCCGTCGCATTATTGCACTTTCGTGTGAAAAATTCTGCGGAGATTTTACCGGATTATCTGACTTTTGTACTTGATTCGGACATATATCCAGATGACCGTTATAGAAGGCAGAGGTTCATACGCGGCAGCTTTTGAAATTGATTTTTTCAGAAAAGAAGAGAATAAATAGGAAGAGCTGAAAGAAGCCAGCGAAAATGCAGAAGCTGTCCTTGCAAAGCGGCGTATCTGAGACTATAATGTTAAAAGATTATAAAGTCTCGGAGGAAAGAGATGGGGAGAGTAAGAAGAAGGATCCTGGCGGCGGTTCTGGCGGCTGCCCTGGCGGCAGCGCCGTCCGCGGCAGTGCGCGCGGATGAAGAGACTGACGCTCCGATGGATCAGAGGGAAATAGAAAGGCAGACCGCGTACGCGATCCCGCCGGATACGAACAGCCTTGCGGGATGGCCGCAGGGACCCAGCGTGTACGGCGACTCAGCGATCGTGATGGATATGGATTCCGGCGCCATCGTGTACGGCAAGCAGATTGACAAGAGGCATTATCCGGCGAGTATCACGAAACTTCTGACAGCGCTTGTGGCGCTGGAAAATTCACAGCTTACGGATGAGGTGCTGTTTTCGGACGACAGCGTGTCTTTTCTGGAATACGGAGACGCGCATATCGGCATGACGCCGGGTGAGATCATCAGTATGGAAGACGCATATTACGGCATGCTCCTGGCATCTGCAAACGAGGTGTCCTATGCGGTCGCAGAGAATGTCGGAAGGCTGATGGGCGGAGACTATAATACCTTTATCCAGAAAATGAATGACCGCTCAGCAGAGCTGGGGTGTACAGGGTCTCACTGGATGAATGCCAACGGGCTTCACGATGAGAATCACTACACGACAGCGCATGACATGGCGCTGATCACGTCTGCGGTGTATCAGTACGATGAGTACAGGGAGGTCGTACAGACTCTTTCCCATACGATACCGCCTACGAATCTGGTCAATGAGAGCAGGACGTTCCAGCAGAATCACAAGATGCTCTGGCCTAAGAATGACAATTATTACGAATACTGTACCGGAGGGAAAACGGGGTACACGGATCAGGCGAGGACCACGCTTGTCACTACGGCGGACAACGGGAATCTCCGGCTGGCAGCAGTCGTTCTGTACGACTTTGGAAATGATGCGTACATTGACACAAGGGCAATGTTTGACTATGTTTACAATAATTTTTCGAAGGTGATGCTGGCGGATCAGGAGACGCCGGAGGAGATCGACGCTTATTCCGAGAATGACTCCTATGTGCTTCTCCCGGCAGGAATCGAGTTCGGCGATCTGGAGAAAGAAATAGAGATTACGGACGAACAAAGCCGCGAGGGAACTGTGACATATACATATCAGGGGCAGAATGTCGGGAGCGCGGGTGTGGTTCTGACCAAAGAATATGTCATGGAGCAGACGGGGCATGATTATACCCTGCAGGTGAAGAAAGAGGCGGCGGCCAGTGATGTGAAGGAACTGCCGCTGGCGCTGAAAATAGTTATCGGCATCGGCACGGCGCTTGTCGTATTGGCAATTCTTCTGGCTGTCTATATATGGCAGGTGAGAAGGCGCAGGATGCTCAGGAGAAGACAGCTTCGCCGGCGCAGGGAAATGCACGAGAGTGCTGTGAAGAGATCAGAACATAGGGACAAGAGATAAAAGACAGGGCAGCTTCGGCTGCCCTGTCTGCGTCAGCTGAAGCTGCCCGGATCCTGTACAGGGACTTTCAGGCAGGTTTCGAATGCCTTCTGTAATCAGAGGGGAGCATCTTCATGATGTCCTTGAAGGCGGCAGAAAATTTGCTCTGGCTTTCATACCCGACAGCGGACGCGACGTCGGAAATGCTCATAGAGCTCTCACGCAGCAGATCGGCTGCCTTTCTGATGCGGTAATGTTTCATATAAGAAGCGATCGGAAGCCCGTATACAGACTTGAAGATATTTTTGAGCGCGGCGGTATTGATCAGGTACTGCCGGGACAGCTCTTCTATCGTATACCGGCAGCGGAGATTTTCCGTGATCTGAGCATGGATCCGGCGTATGGTTTCGGTCTGGCCGGAGTGGTAAGGGTCGAGAGATTGTGACTCGGCAGGTTCGGTCATTTCGAGGAACAAGAGAAGTTCCTGGCATTTGAGCTTCAAATAAGGCAGGATCATTTTCTCAGGAAGATCATATACCTCGGAAAAAATATGCTCGATGTGGCTGCTCGCGGGAAGGGCGGCCGCTTTCCTCTCCCCGCAGAATTTTCCGCAGAGAGATCTTATGTCTATGCCTGCCTCGCGGATGATCTCGGGCGGCCGTTCTGCAAGCTGATCAATATCCAGGGAAAGCGAAAGCCCCTTGTAGTATCCGAGAGGGAGCGTGATCTCGGAGTCGGCGCACTGCGCGTTCATGTGGAAGGAAAGATCGCCTTCCCCGAAATAAAGGCTGAGGCCGTCCCCCATCTCCCATCCGATCCTTCCGCGGCAGCAGTGGTCGATCGCCATTACAGAAATACGGTGGCGGTGATGAAAGTGGAATTTTTCTCCGATAAAATAGTTGTAGGATATCTCAATGCCGGGATAGAGTTCATAGGAAACAGTCATGATCCGCACGTCAGAGGGCAGGCTCTGTTCCTCAAAATCCCGAACGGTTTCACCCTGACCGAGCATGCAGCGCACTGCGAGGCATTTCCCGGCGGGCACGCCGTCTAATTTCTGACAGATCTCGTCAAAACAATCTTTTTCCATGTGAGGTGCTCCTTTGCTCATCTATTCCTCCGGACAGGTGATCCGTCCGATCTTCTCAATCATATGGTGCAGCATCTGCGCCAGCTCGGTATCGGCGGTGCGGTAATACATTTCTCTGCCCTCCCGGCGGCTGACGATCAGTCCGCTGCTCTTTAAAAGGCGCAGGTGATGGGAGACTGCGGGACTGCTCATGTTCACGATCGCAGCGATGTTGAGCACGCATTCCTCGCAGTGGCAGAGCAGCCAGAAGATGCGCAGCCTGCTGGGATCTCCGAGCTGCTTCATTGCCTCGGATACCCCGGCGATCTCATTTTCGCCCGGCAGATGTTCTCTGATTTTTTCTTCCTTAATATTGCCGTGGTCATGCGGCAGTTTTTTCTCTTCCATAGTGATTGCTCCATTCGGAAATATTTTTCGCCCAAACGGGAAAACCGCGGGTT
>CALWQS010000131.1 GCA_944383745.1 uncultured Mediterraneibacter sp.
GGTGATCTGCGGCATCCTTTTCATCGCATCGTCGCTGGTCGCGGATAAGAAGCTGAGCGTGTAGAAAAGCACCCGGAGGGGAGATGGAATCAGGAATGTCCATGCGGCGGGACTGACCTGAATCAGAAATGTGCTGAATCAGGAATGCCCTCCGGGCGGTATACAGGGTTCCAGGATATGAGCCATGTCGCCGGGGAGCGGCGCGGAAAACTCCATCCATTCTCCTGTGATCGGATGGCGGAACCGCAGACGGCGGGAGTGAAGCGCCTGGCGTGTGATATTCTCCATGTCAGGGTTGTACAGGTAGTCGCCGACGAGGGGAAAACCAATATATTTCATATGGACGCGTATCTGATGGGTGCGGCCGGTCTCGAGCATGAGAGAGACCAGGCTGTGCCCGTTTTTTTCATCTATGACGCGATAATGTGTGACCGCGTGTTCCCCATGCTCAAAGTCCACTTTCCGTTCGATCAGGGAAGTGCCGGCGCGGGCGAGCGGAGCGCTGATCGTTCCCTCGGGAGGTGTCACGCTGCCGCGCACGACAGCCAGGTATTCTCTCTCGATCTCATGGCGGACGCCCATGCCGGAGAGGATGCTGGAGCTGACAAGGTGCTTCGCAATGACGGTGAGACCGGAAGTGTCCCGGTCGAGGCGGTTCGTACAGCGGAAGATGAACGGCACGCCCTGCCCGCTGAAGTAGTACATAAGCGCGTTGGCAAGGGAATTGCGGTAGTTGTTCAGGGACGGATGGATCGGCATGCCTGCCGGCTTGTTGACGACCAGGATGTCTCCGTCCTCGTAGACGATATCCAGCGGCAGTTTCACCGGAGGGATATTCGGAGAGGACTCATTTTCCTGGATATGTACGGTGAGAGTGTCGTTTTCACACAGGACGGTCCGCATATAGGACCAGACGCCGTTGATAAGAATGCTCTCGGGCATCTTTTTCAGCTGTGTGATGTTCTGGTAAGAGTAGCCTTTCCGGCGGAGATACTGCTCCGCGCGGAGGCCGCCGTCCTCCTTCTGAATCTGATATGTGATGATTCGCTCCATTTCTGTCTCCTTCGTGCGGCCTGCCCGCACAGTAACATTTTCCTGAAAACCGTTGTTTTCTGCCGGTAACATCATAGCAGAAGACAGGGGGAAAGGGAAGCGGAAATACAGATCGGGGAGATAACTGTGGATTCCGGAAAGGATTTTGTGGTAGAATAGGAGGAAACCGACGGCGGCGCCGCCGGGAAGGGAAATAACAGAGAGGAACAAAAAGATGGATATTAACCAGAGACTGACAGAAGAATTGGGGGTAAAGCGCTGGCAGATTGACGCAGCGGTCAAGCTTATAGATGAAGGAAATACCATACCGTTTATCTCGCGGTACAGGAAGGAAGCGACGGGATCTCTCAACGACGAGCAGCTGAGGAAGCTCTATGAGCGCCTTACATATTTGCGGAATCTTGAGGATAAGAAGGCGCAGGTCATCTCCAGCATCGAGGAGCAGGGAAAGATGACGGAGGAGCTGAGAAATCAGATTCTTGCCGCGGAGACGCTTGTGACGGTAGAAGATCTGTACCGCCCGTACCGCCCGAAGCGCCGCACGAGGGCGACGATCGCCAAGGAGAAGGGTCTTGAGCCTCTGGCGGCGCTGATCCTGCTGCAGAAGACGCGCGAGCCTTTGGAAGAGACTGCGAAGGCATACATATCGGAGGAAAAGCAGGTGGCATCAGCGGCTGAGGCTGTCAGGGGCGCGGAGGATATCATTGCCGAGATGATATCGGACAATGCGGACTACCGCAGCTGGATCCGGAAGACGACGATGAAGAAAGGAAAGCTGATCTCTGCGGCGAAGGATCCGGAGGCAGAGTCCGTCTATGAGATGTACTATGAATTTGAGGAGGCGGTGCCGAAGCTGGCGGGACACCGCGTACTTGCCATCAACCGGGGGGAGAAGGAGAAATTCCTTACTGTGAAAATCGAGGCGCCGGAGGACGAGATTATCGGCTGGCTTGAGCGGAAGGTCATCCGGTCGGACAATCCATATACTGCGCCGGTTCTGAAAGAGACGGTGGAAGACAGCTATCACCGCCTGATCGCGCCTGCCATTGAGCGCGAGATCCGGAGCGAGCTGACGGAGAAGGCGGAGGACGGAGCGATCGAAGTGTTCGGCAAGAATCTGCACCAGCTTCTCATGCAGCCGCCGATTGCGGGAAAGGTCGTCCTCGGCTGGGATCCGGCATTCCGTACAGGATGCAAGCTGGCTGTGGTGGATGCGACAGGAAAGGTGCTGGGCACGACCGTGATCTATCCGACCGCCCCGACCACGCCTCAGAAGATCAAGGCGAGCAAGGAGCTTCTGAAGAAGATCATACCGAAATATCATATCTCGCTGATCTCGCTGGGAAACGGAACCGCGTCGCGGGAGTCCGAGCAGTTCATCGTGGAGCTCTTAAAGGAGATCCCGGAGAAAGTGCAGTATGTGATCGTGAACGAGGCGGGCGCGTCTGTCTATTCTGCGAGCAAGCTTGCAAGCGAGGAGTTCCCCAAATTCGACGTGGGGCAGAGGAGCGCTGCGTCGATCGCCAGAAGGCTGCAGGATCCGCTGGCAGAGCTTGTGAAGATCGATCCGAAGTCCATCGGCGTGGGGCAGTATCAGCACGATATGAACCAGAAGAAGCTGGGCGAGTCGCTGACAGGCGTTGTCGAGGACTGCGTGAATAAAGTCGGCGTGGATCTGAACACTGCGTCGGCGCCGCTCTTGTCCTATATTTCCGGTATCAACAGCACGATTGCAAAGAATATCGTGGCATATCGGGAAGAGAATGGAAGGTTTGCAGACCGGAGAGCGCTGCTCAAGGTGCCGAAGCTGGGACCGAAGGCATTCGAGCAGTGCGCCGGCTTCATGAGGATACAGGGAGGGACGAATCCTCTCGACTCCACGGGCGTCCATCCGGAATCCTACGAGGCGGCTGAGAAGCTGCTGAAGCGTCAGGGATTCCGGCCGGAGGATATCACAGAACACAATCTGGCAGGATTGTCTCTGACGATACGGGATTATAAAAAGCTGTCCCAGGAGCTGGGAATCGGCGAGATCACGCTGCGGGATATTGTGAAGGAGCTGGAGAAACCGGGGCGCGACCCGCGCGATGAGATGCCGAAGCCGATCCTGCGCACCGACGTCCTTGAGATGAAGGATCTGAAAGAAGGAATGGTGCTCAAGGGCACTGTGAGAAATGTCATTGATTTCGGCGTGTTCGTGGATATCGGTGTGCATCAGGACGGGCTGGTGCACATCTCGCAGATCACAGACCGCTATATCAGGCATCCGCTTGAGGCGGTCAGCGTGGGAGATATCGTAGATGTGAAGGTCATGAGCGTAGATTTGAAGAGGAAGCGGATACAGCTCACGATGAGGGGAATCTAGCCCGTAAGCCAGCCCGCCCCGTGCAGGGAGGAGAACAGGCAGGCGTACTGGTACGCCTGTCTGCCGGATTGTGTGCCGTGCAGGAGCCGGATCAAAACGGAATCAGATCCGGCTCACTCGTGCCCTGAGCTTTGGACCGGCTGCCGCGGCGAGAATGATCTTGACTGCATCGCCTGGAAGATACGGAAGCACGCCGATGCTGAGGGCGGCTGTGAAGGAAAGGCTCATCTGCTGTGCGAGCCATATTGTGCCGAAGAGATAGCAGACGGCAAGTCCGAGGATCATGCCGAAGACGGCGGCCGTATTCTTCCCCGGAAAGCGCTCTGTGAGAAATCCCTGGATCAGGGCGAGGAAGAGGAATCCTGCAAGGTATCCGCCGGTAGGGCCGGCAAGCTTTGCAAGACCGCCGCTGAATGCGGAAAATACAGGGAGTCCGGCTGCGCCCAGGCAGAGATAGATAAGGATGCTGACGGCGCCGGAGCGCATGCCGAGGGTATAGATGATGATGTAGACGGCAAAATTAGTCAAGGTAATCGGGACAGGACTGACGGGAATCGGGATGGACAGCGGCCCCAGGATGCAGAGAAGGGCGGCTGCCAGTCCGATGAGTGTCAGTTTTTTTGTTCTTGTGCTGCCTGCGGATACCGTGTTCTTTTTCATTTGAGTCTCCTTTGCGATGGTCTAAAATCTATGTGATATCGGAGACAAGTATACGTTTAGAGTGGATAAATGTCAACTAAAAGAAAATAGTGGTTTACAATTGATTCTGATTTTTCAGACAGAGAATGGGAAATGGATGAGATTTCACAAAAATATTATAAACAGGGAAATCTGCGCGTGCTATAATATCTGCACAATGCAAAGACAGAAGCGATCGATGGGAGAAAATGATGTTTGGTTATGTTACAATCTGCGAGCCTGAGCTGAAGGTGAAGGATCTGAAGAAATACAGGGGATATTACTGCGGCCTCTGCCGCGTCCTGAAGGAGAAATACGGATTTATGGGGCAGCTGACGCTCACCTATGATATGACATTTGCCGTGATTCTGCTGTCCTCCCTGTACGAGAGCAGTACAGAGATGGAGATGCACAGGTGCAAGGTGCATCCGCTCAGGAAGCAGATAATGCTTCGGAATGAGATCACGTCCTATGCGGCGGCGATGAACGTTCTCCTCGCATATTATCATATGGATGACGACTGGCAGGATGAGCGCAAGGTCAGCAGCCTGATGACAAAGAGCATGCTCCAGGGAAGGGCACGGCGGATCATAGCGGACTATCCGCGCCAGAGCCGGGCGGTCGCGGACGCCCTCAGAGAGCTCGCTGTCTGTGAGAAGGAAGAGAGCACGGATATAGACCGGACGGCAGGATGCTTCGGACGCCTGATGGAGGAGCTTTTTGTCTACAGGGAAGATATATGGGAGAGTAATCTCAGGCGTATGGGATTTTTCCTCGGGAAGTTTATCTATATCATGGATGCGTACGAGGATCTTCCTGAGGATATGGAGAAGGGTCGCTATAATCCTTTGAAAAAGCTGTACGCAGAGCCGGATTATGAGGAGCGGATGCAGCAGATCCTCTGTATGATGATCGCTGAGAGCACGGCGGAATTTGAGCGTCTGCCCTGCCTTGTTGATGTGGACATTTTAAGAAATATATTGTATGATGGTGTCTGGAATCGTTATAATAAGATACAGATGAAGAAAAGTGAGGAACAGAAAAAATGAATAAAAATCCATATGATGTGCTCGGCGTATCGCCGAATGCATCTGATGATGAGATAAAAAGGGCGTATCGGGACCTGACAAGAAAGTATCATCCGGACGCCAACGTGAACAATCCTCTTGCCGATCTGGCGGAGGAAAAGTTCAAGGAGGTGCAGGAGGCGTATGATACGATCATGCACGAGCGCTCATCGGGCAGCAGCGGGGGCGGCTACTCCTATGGGGGCGGTTCTTCGTACGGCGGAGCGTCAGGCGGATCATATGGCAGATATGAGAATGCACAGCCGGATCCCCGCCTCCAGGCGGCGGCAAACTATATCAACAGCAGACGCTACAGGGAGGCTTTAAATACGCTGGATCAGGTGCCGGAGCGTTCCGCGCTGTGGTATTATCTCAGCGGCTGCGCGAATGCCGGCATCGGAAACAATATTCTTGCAAGAGATCACGCCGCGCAGGCTGTGAATATGGAACCGAATAATATGCAGTACAGACAGCTTCTGAACCAGATTGATTTCAGCAGCAGGAGATATCAGGGAAGCCCCTATGGCAGCGGCTACGGCCCGAACAGCTCTTCCTGCGGAACGGGAAATATGTGCTGCGACCTGTTTATTGCAGACCAGCTCTGTGAATGTATGGGAGGAGATCTTTGTTCATGCATGTAAAGGCGAAGACAATGGCGTTCGGCGGACTGCTCCTTGCACTGACCGTCGTGTGTATGGCTCTCGGAAGCATTATCGAGACGAGCACGCTCTTTCTGCTGGCGGCGGCGTCCTTTTTTGTTGGGATTGTTGTCAGGGAGTTCGGGCTGAAGGCAGGAGCGGCGTTCTA
>CALWQS010000132.1 GCA_944383745.1 uncultured Mediterraneibacter sp.
CCGCTTCCTCCGCACATCGGACTATAAACAAAACGTCCCTGACAGAATTGGTTTGGTTCTGTCAAGGACGGTAATTTTAAAATATTTCCGCGGTGCCACCTTGATTCACGGGAATCCCCGTGCGCTCTGCGAGATACTATCATATCTCCGGCAACTGACGTATGCCCTCACGTCGCAGAATACTCAGACTAAGAAGTCCTTTGACTGCGCCCTCCGCGGTCCATTTGGCAGACTGCATCTCCGCCCGGCTCTCACCTCCCCGGACTCTCTGTGCGCGCATGACTGCTTTGATCTCCGCTTCAACAGTTTAAAGTGTTATCGTGTTATTAAGTTTTTCTGAATTTTATCATCCATTCCTGCAATTGTCAAGATTATTCTTACTATTTTTTTGACAGCAGATGCTTGATAAATACATAAAGTACAATGAAAAAAGCCATTACATAGCCGAAGGCGCCAAGAGCAGGTATCCCGAGTATCTTCGGCGTCATGTCCGTCGTGCAGATAATGCTGGAGCTGATCAGAAGCGCCATGACCCAGAGACCCATGACGATATTCCTCACAAGCCTCCTCAGAAGTCTCGCCAGGTCGTCCGTCACCTGCAGGTCAAGGTTCACCTTCGCCTGTCCCTTCAGATACCCCTGCATCATATCAGAAATAAGGGAGGGGATATCCAGCGCCTTCCGGAACGATTTCACAATGCTCTTCCCGCTGTTCTTAAGCTCCTTCTTGAAATCCAGGTTCTGGAAGAATTTTCCGGTCATATGTGCTGTCGCGATCTCCACCATATTGAGATCCGGCGCAATGTCCGCCAGGACTCCTTCCATGTGTGAAAGCCCCCTCGCCAGCATGGTCAGCCCGTGGGGCATCATGATCTTATTGTCCTTCATCACATCCATAAGATCCGAGAGGACTTCCGCCACATTGATGCTCCCCATGTTCGCATTGCCGTACTTCATGAGAAGCGTGTCGATATCCTCGTAAAGCCGCCTCTGATCCGGGCGTTCTTTAAACTCGCCGAGCGACAGCACCGCCTCCTGGATCAGTCCGACGTCGCTGAGGGCGACTCCCTGAACCGCCTTCCCGATCATTTCCCGGTCATGCTCCGTGA
Organism: uncultured Mediterraneibacter sp.; assembly: GCA_944383745.1. Classification (GTDB taxonomy): domain Bacteria; phylum Bacillota; class Clostridia; order Lachnospirales; family Lachnospiraceae; genus Mediterraneibacter. The sequence continues at coordinate 1,109 of CALWQS010000132.1, forward strand.
GACGTCCCATCATTCCCATATCGATCCAGATGATCTTCCCGTCTCTGATCTTCACATTCCCCGAATGGGGATCCGCGTGAAAGAAACCGTCGTCCATCACCTGCTTGATATAATTATCCACCAGCTTGCTGCCGATCTCCCTTAAATCATATCCGTTCTCGAGAAGCGCCTCCTTGTCGTCAATCCCGCAGCCGTCGATATACTCCATCACAAGCACGTGCACTGTCGTAAACTGCTGATACAGAATCGGCGTGCCGACAAAATTCACATCTTTGTTCCTCCGGGCGAACTCCTCCATATTCGACGCCTCGGTCAGAAAATTCATCTCATCCCGGGTTACCGACCACATCTCGTCCAGGACAAGATCCAGGTCCGCCATCCCCTTGATGCTGACCGGCGGAAGAAGCTTTACCGCTTTATGGAGCAGGTCAATATCCCTCGCCATCTTCTCATAGATGCCTCTGCGCTGCACCTTCACAACGACCTTCTCGCCGCTTCTCAGGACCGCGCGGTGTACCTGGGCAATAGAAGCAGAGCCCTGCGGCTCTTCCTCGATCTCAGAGAAAACTCTCTTCCATGAACGCCCGTAGGACTCTTCGATTACCTCGATCACTTCCTCAAATGGCATGGGAGTCACATCGGAGCGCAGCTTCATCAGCTCGTCACAGTACCTTTTGGGAAGCACGTCCGAGTGCATGGACATGATCTGCCCCAGTTTGATAAAAGTAGGACCCAGATCCTCAATGATAAGCCTCAGCTTCTTCGGCGTAACGCCCCTCGTGATATTATGCTTCCGCAGCACGGCGGTGATCTCTCTGAGCCTTGAGTTATATTCGATCGGTTCTATCTTACTCATTCGTATCTGTGTTCTCCCGGCTGTCTTCCTTCTCTTCCGCAGACTCCTGCCCTTCGCTCTCCTTCTTCCTGATCTGCGCCTTCAGTGCATCGAGCTGCTCGGGCGTCATACGGTCCAGAAGATCGCTGAGGTCTTCCGGAGAAGTCGGCTTCATGGATACATTGACCTTCTCCTTCACGGTCTTTTTAATATTGTGCTTCAGTTCTTCGTTGAGGACCTTGCCCTGCTCGACAGTGAGCTCGCCTTTCTGTACCATTTCCTCCAGGATCTCTTTCGACTTCTCCGCTGTCACGGCAACGGCTCCGATTCCTGCCAGTAAAAGTTTTTTAATGTCGTCTCCGAATTTTTCCATAGGTCTTCTCTCCTCCTGCTGTATCATTTTGCGGGCAGCCTGCTATCCCTGTGCCTGACCGCCGTTTCCGTACTTCTCCTTATACCGGTCAATGCATTCCTCGATTACCTGCACCGCTCCGAGGGCGCCGTCGAACTCATTCACCGCTGTCTTCTTGCCCTCCAGATCCTTATAGACGCTGAAGAAATGCCGGATCTCGTCGAAGATATGCTTCGGCAGTTCCGAGATGTCTGTGTACGCCTCGTATGTAGGATCAGCCCAGGGAATCGCAATCACTTTTTCATCCCCCGCTCCGCCGTCCGTCATCTTCATCACGCCGATCGGATAGCATCTCACCAGCGTCAGCGGCTCCAGCGGTTCGGAACACATGACGAGCACGTCCAGCGGATCGCCGTCGTCTCCCAGTGTACGCGGGATAAATCCATAATTCATCGGATAATGGGTCGAGGTATAAAGCACTCTGTCCAGAATGATCATTCCCGTCTCCTTATCCAGCTCGTACTTCTTTTTGCTTCCTTTAGATATCTCGATCACTGAGATAAAATCGGTCGGGAATATTCTGTCCTCGCTGATATCATGCCATATATTTCCCATCGCTCTGTCCTCCTCTGCTTTTTATAAACATTCTTTAAATACTTTCTCAACTGCCGAACATGCCGCCGCTTCGTCCTCACCGGACGCTTCCACTGTGATCTCGTCGCCGAAGCGGATCCCCAGCGACATGAGCTGCATCAGCTTCTTAGCGTCCGCACTGCCTCCCCCGGCTTTCACGGTAATCTCCGAAGTAAATTTCTGCGCCTCTTTCACGACCATTCCCGCGGGTCTTGCGTGAATGCCCGCTTTATCAGTGATAACATAAGTAAATGATGTCATAATGTTATCTCCTTTCCTGTTTTTCCGGTTACAGACCGTTTTTTCTCTTGCTTCTAATTTTACAACCTGTACGGGATTACGTCCAGTATTCTTTCCAGATTTATGCCGGAAGAGGCGCGGAAAATTACTTTCTGCAGCAGTCCGGGAACCTGCTGCCCGCATCAAAGGCCTGCAGAAGGAAACCGGATACGGAAGCTTTGATTCCGCTTCCATATCCGGTCTTCCTTGTTCACTATTCAGTTTTCCGGTTCTTAAAATGAAATACTCTCTGATGTGTTCCGTTCCCGATCACATTGTCAAGTACGTCGTCTATATCTTTTACTCCGGGTTCATGGACTGCGCACTGCTGGACAGCCTCATTAAGCTGCAGCATCCTTTCATCCAGATCTTCCACCATCTTCGCGCATTCCCTCAGGTCACGGCTGATATAATCCGGCGCGTTCCCCTCGAACTTGTAGTAAATCTTGTGCTCCAGGCTGGCCCAGAAGTCCATCGCGATCGTGCGGATCTGGATCTCAACCTTGGTGTCGACCACGCTGTCCGACAGAAAGATCGGCACGGTAACGAGCATGTGATAACTCTTGTAGCCGCTCTCTTTCGGATTCTTGATATAGTCCTTGATGGAAAGTACCTTGAGGTCGCTCTGGTTTCCGATCATCTCAGCCAACCGGTAGATATCTGACGTAAAAGAACAGATGATACGTACCCCCGCTATGTCATTCACATATTTTACCATATTCTCTATCGAAGTCTCGTAGCCATAGCGCTTCAGCTTTTTTACGATGCTGTCTGACTCTTTAATCCTGGTCTTGATATGCTCGATCGGGTTATACTGATGTACGTGTTTAAATTCATCATTGAGGATTTCCAGCTTTGTATAAATCTCTTTCACAGCTGCTTTGTAGAGGAATATGACCGTCTTCCAGGTGTCTACATCTTCGTAATTCCTCAAAGCAGCCTCTACCTGCTGTTCGCCATTCATCATGGACATCCCCCATTGGTTGCTGTTATGTAGCTAAGTATACCATGTTTTAAGTCTGCTGTCACAGAGTTCACTCTTTTTTAATTTTCTTTTTAGATATCCTGATCCCGCACTGTATTTTATTCTGCAGCTGTGGTAGAATATCCATACTCCTGCGAGATATTTTCAGAAAGGACTGGTGCTGAATGTTCCGTTTATGGGGAAAAGAATTTAAGGACAGCCGTATGCTGCGGGATACTGTCATCTGCGATGACACCGATGACACCCGCACTCATAAAATCTTTCACGCGCTGGATGAAATCTGCTATGAGTTTGACCTGAGCAAGCCTATCTGGCTCGACTCCACCATCAACGATTTCAAGAAACACGCCAAAGCAAGATTCTATCAGGACAGTTTTGTCGATTCCATCGATTTTGACTATCTTGAGATTCAGATCATCGAAGAGTAGGCAAAGGGGAAGACCGGCTGCTGTCAGCGCCGGCCTTCCCCTTCGTATTTTCTCAGTTGTCCCTGCCGCGCTCCGGATGCCGCAGGTCTTCTGTCACTCATTTCTGATCGCCGCCAGGGGACTCAGCTTCATGGCGCGCATCGCCGGGAAATATCCCGCCGCCATTCCGACAAACACGGCAAAACCAAGGGATGCCGCGATCAGCCATATCGGAATAAAGGAAAGTCTTCCGCTCACGCCCATACTCTGCCCGGAAAGGGTCAGATTGATCACGCCGGACAGTATGAGGCTCAGAATATTCCCCGCCGCGCCTCCGGCAAATCCGATAAACGCCGCCTCCAGCAGGAACATCTGCCGGATGTTCTTAAGGCTGCATCCGATGACCTTCATCACACCGATTTCCTTCGTCCTCTCATAAATGGACATCATCATCGTGTTGGCGATCCCGATCGCCGCTACAAGGAGCGAGACTGCCCCGATGCCTCCAAGCACAGCCTGGACCATCGCGAACTGGCTCTTCATGCTGTTAATGTAATCGATATTGGTCGATACATCATATCCCATACTCCTGATCACTGTAGACAGCTCTTCCACATGATCAATATCATCTGCCCGAACACTTGCAGACGAGTACACAAACTGCTTATACGGCTTCCCGCTCTTTGTCGTCGGCTGGCCCGGAATAGCTCTCCCACGAAATTCCTTCTGAAGATAATTCCTGAGGATATCAATATCGCAGAACACAGAATAAGAATTATTGTTGTACTCTTCCTCGCTTCCCGCAACTATTCCGCTGGCGTGGACTACGTACTTCTTCGGCGCTCTTGTCGGACCTGCAGAACCGCCTTCTCCCCCTTCTCCTTCGGATACTCCCATCGATGAACTGCTCTGGCTCGCATAATATCCGTCCTGGTCAAGGATCAGGAAGATCTTGTCATTCGCCAGATCGATATCAGGCGCCTCGCCTGTATCCCAATATCCTCGCCCGGTCTTTTCCTCATAGAAATTCGTGATGACCATATTGCCGAACACAAACTCCAGTTCCGTGCTGTCCGGATCCGGAAGCCTGCCTCCCGGGAGGAGCTCTATATTTCGCGTTTCCAGCTCCTCCGGCGTCATTCCGTAGATATCCAGGTATCCGATATATTTCCCCTTGAGCGCCAAGGCGCTGATGTTGAGCACCGGATTCGCGCTTTTTACATGCTCCAGCGATCGGAGCTGTTCGATCACCTCATCTGTGATGTATTTGCTTTCCTGCTCCTCGCCTGCGCTCCCCCCATAAGCCACAGCGTTCATACCGTCCCCCATTTTTCCCGTCACTGT
>CALWQS010000133.1 GCA_944383745.1 uncultured Mediterraneibacter sp.
GCAGGGGACTTGGCGAGCACGACGCCATGGCGGGACTTCTGGTCCCCGCCGATGATCGCCGGTATCTCGCGCAGATCCACTGCCGCGCCGTTTTTCAGCTGTTCTACCGCCGTCCAGCTCAGGTAGGCGGAATTAACGTCTATATGAAAGATAATCGATGCCATAGAGCGTCCCTTCTTTACTCTGCAGCGGTGATCTGGCCTTTGACCTCCGCCTGAAGCTTCCCGTCCTTCACGTCGATCCGGATCGTATCGCCCCGGCCCACATCTCCTGCAAGGATCAGCCTTGCTGCCAGCGTCTCCACATTCTTCTGGAGATACCTCTTCAGCGGCCTTGCGCCGTACATGGGCTCATATCCGCCGTCCACGACGAAGTCCTTCGCCGCGTCTGTCAGTTCAATCCTGAGTTCCCGCTCCACGAGACGTTTGTTGACGTCAGCTATCAGTAAATCAATGATGGCATGAATATTGCTTTTCGTCAATGGCTTGAACATGATTATCTCGTCAAGACGGTTCAGGAACTCCGGTCTGAAGTGCGCCTTCAGCTCGTTCATGGTCATCTCCTGGCAGCTCTCATTCAGCGTGCCGTCGTCCTGTATGCCCTCGAGCAGATAGTTTGCGCCGATATTGGACGTCATAATCAGGATCGTATTCTTGAAGTCCACAGTCCTTCCCTGAGAATCCGTGATCCGCCCGTCATCGAGCACCTGAAGGAGTACGTTGAATACATCCGGATGCGCCTTCTCGATCTCATCGAAAAGGACGACAGAGTACGGTTTTCTCCGCACGGCCTCCGTGAGCTGTCCGCCCTCGTCGTATCCGACGTATCCCGGAGGCGCCCCGATCAGCCTGGAAACGGAGTATTTCTCCATATATTCACTCATGTCGATACGGACCATATTGTTCTCATCGTCGAACAGGCTCTGCGCCAGCGCCTTGGCCAGCTCAGTTTTGCCCACTCCGGTAGGTCCGAGGAACAGGAACGATCCGATCGGCTTCGACGGGTCCTTGATGCCTGCCTTGGAGCGGATGATCGCCTCCGTGACAAGCTCCACGCCCTCGTCCTGTCCGATGACACGCTTGTGCAGTTCATCCGCAAGATGGAGTGTCTTGCTCCGCTCACTCTCGTTGAGCTTTGCCACCGGGATTCCCGTCCACCGTGACACGATCTTCGCGATCTCATCGTCCGTCACCGCTTCGTGGACAAGAGACAGATCCTTCGCCTTCACTCTTTCCTCTTCTTCGTCAAGCTGTTTCTGCAGCTGAGGCAGCCTGCCGTACTGGAGCTCCGCCGCCTTGTTCAGATCATACTCCCGCTGTGCCTTCTGGATATCCTTGTTGACCTGCTCGATCTCCTCGCGGATCTTCTGCACGCGCTCCACCGTAGTCTTCTCGTTCTCCCACTGGACCTTTTTGCCCGCGTACTCTTCCTTCAGTCCGGCGAGCTCCTCCTGGAGGTGCTCCAGACGCTCGCGGCTGAGCCGGTCCTCTTCTTTTTTCAGCGCCTCTTCCTCGATCTCAAGCTGCATCACGCGCCTTCTCAGTTCATCCAGCTCTGTCGGCATGGAGTCAAGCTCCGTCTTGATCAGCGCGCACGCCTCGTCCACCAGGTCGATCGCCTTGTCCGGAAGGAAACGGTCAGAGATATACCTGTGCGACAGTGTCGCAGCGGCCACAAGCGCGCTGTCTGTTATCTTCACGCCGTGGAAGACTTCGTAGCGCTCCTTCAGCCCTCTCAGGATAGAGATTGCGTCCTCCACCGTCGGCTCATCCACCATAACCGGCTGGAAACGCCGCTCCAGAGCGGCATCCTTCTCGATGTACTGGCGGTACTCGTCAAGAGTGGTCGCGCCGATACAGTGCAGCTCGCCCCGCGCAAGCATGGGCTTAAGCATATTGCCCGCATCCATGGCCCCGTCCGTCTTGCCCGCGCCCACGATCGTGTGCAGCTCATCGATGAACAGGATAATCCTGCCCTCGCTGTTCTTCACTTCCTCCAGGACCGCTTTCAGACGTTCCTCGAACTCGCCCCGGTATTTCGCGCCCGCCACGAGCGCTCCCATATCAAGGGAGAAGATCGTTTTCTCCTTCAGTCCCTCAGGCACATCGCCGCTGACGATCCTCTGCGCAAGTCCCTCCACGACCGCGGTCTTTCCTACGCCGGGCTCTCCGATGAGGACCGGGTTGTTCTTTGTCTTACGGGAGAGGATACGGATCACGTTGCGGATTTCTTCGTCTCGTCCGATGACAGGATCGAGCTTCTGCTCTCTCGCCCGCTCTACCAGATCCTGCCCGTACTTGTTCAGCGTATCATAAGTCGCCTCCGGATTGTCGCTGGTGACTCTCTGATTGCCCCGGACAGTAGACAGCGCCTGCAGGAATCCCTCCCGGCTGATGCCGAACTCGCGGAAGATCTGCTTCATATCTCGGCTTGCATATTTTAACAGTGCGAGGAAAATGTGCTCGACAGAGACATACTCATCCCCCATCTGCTTTGCCTCATCCTCCGCATGGATCAGGACATTGTTCAGATCCTGGCCCACATACGGCTTGCCGCCCTGTACCTTCGGGCGTCTTCCGATCGCCTGCTCCACCCTGTCGATAAAGAGCCGGCCCTGTATGCTCATCTTTTCAAGAAGCTTTAAGATCAGGCTGTCGTCCTGCGTCAGCAGAGCGTAGAGCAGATGCTCCTGCGCCAGCTCCTGGTTGCCGTTGTCCGCGGCGATCTTCTCACAGTTCTGGACTGCCTGAAGCGAATTTTGCGTAAATTTATTGATATTCATGGTCATCCCTCCTTGCTAACCACTACTTGTTGTCGTGTTCTAGTAGAAATATAGCAGACATTATTAGCCAAGTCAAGGCTCGAGTGCTAATTTCCCTTTATTTTCTTTTTTCCTGAGTTCAGCCAGATCCGGAGACTAAACGGCTAGGCGCCTTCCTGTCCGTTCATCTTTGTACCGATACATATAGAATCCATCCTTGCGCTGGGATTCCCCGGGTCTCAGATTTCTTCCTCTATTGTCTTTTCTTGCCATAAAACCATCCCCTCCGCATATCCGTGTTCCTCTATTCCGCTATTGCTTCCAGATGTTTCCTCAAGTCACAGAAAAAATCCGGGAGATCTTAACCTCTCCTCAAAATTTCAAAAATTTATTTTAATTGACATTCTCCATTTACGGCAGTATGATTAACCCAATGCTTAATTTAGAATAATCATTTTGTACATATTACCAGTGGATTTTTTCTGAAAATTGTATATAATATAGGTGAGCAGGGGTATGATGACTGCTCTTTCACACTTGCCAACAAGTGTTTTTTGGCTGACGAAGCCACCATTGAAAGGATAATTTGACCGACAAGGTCTCTCTGGTTCGCCAGAGTAGGGTACGGTTAGCGCCGTACCCTTTTTTATATAAAATTAAGGAGACAGGCTATTGAACGAATATCTGAAGGCGCAAATCAAAACCAACGAAATAATCATCGACAATAACTTCACCAGTAATGAACTGGATCGTTTTTCAGCATCTGATTTTCGCTGGGCCGATAACAGAACAAAGCAATTCCGACACAGGAAAGTAAAAAAGGGGGAAATCTATCAGTTTGAGTTTGGCAAAAATTTTAAGCCCGAAATATCATATGAGCACAGAGGTCTGGTCATTGGTGTAAAACAGAAATTACTCTATGTTCTGCCTATTTTTTCCTATGATCCTGCAAAACATCCGGATGTCTACCATCCCATAGACAATCCCGCTTCTAAAAGTGATCTATTCTTATTAAAGGCAAATGAATTTACATTCATTAATCATGATTCGGTACTGAAACTGAATGATATCCGAACAGTCAGTGTCAACCGTATCCTTTATCAGCAAAGCGGTCTGATAGCGCCTGTCTCTGATACATATAAACAGATTGAACAGCTGGTTTTACAAAAATACTTTCCAAGTTTTTATTACGATTACAGCCAACTTCAACAAAAGGCAGCTTTACTGGAAGAACAACAACAGGAAAATGATGCTTCCTTGAAAAAACTCACATCAGAAAATCAGGAATTTCAAAAACAACTTGCTGAATTACAGGAACTGCTTTCAAAAAATAACGATAAGCAATAGTACAATTAACGGCACTTTCCCCACGGAAGTGCCGCTTTTTATAGGTATCTTCCATTTTTTCAAAGAAATCTGAGCCGTCACATAATCTGCACCAAATCCATCTTTGCGATCTCTTTTTTAATCTTATCTAAATGACATAGGTGTGAACAGTTGCCCTTGACCTGCCGTGTACCACAATATTATAATAGGAACAATAGTCAGTATGATCGGTTTTCTGCCGGAACATGCACGGAACTGCTTCCATGCGGCGCGTCCGGTTTCCGAGTCTTGAGTTAGGGGGATAACCTATGATAAGGATCGCAATTGTAGAGGATGAGGAAAGCTATATCGCTACATTAAAGGAATATCTGAGCAGATATCAGGAGGAATACTCCGAGCAGCTCTCCGTCACTGTATTTCACGACGGAGACGAGATTTCCTCCGGATATAAGGCTCAGTTCGATATCATCCTGATGGACATCGAGATGAAGTTTGTGAACGGAATGTCCGCCGCGGAGGAGATCCGCAAAGCTGATTCCGAAGTCACGATCCTCTTCATCACCAACACGCCGCAGTACGCGGTACGCGGATATGAGGTGGGCGCCATGGATTACATCCTCAAGCCTGTTCCTTATTTTACCTTCTGCCAGAAGCTGAACCGGGCAGCCGCGAAGATAAAGAAGCGCCGCAAAAGATGGATCACAGTCCCGGTAAAGGGCGGTGTCATGCGGATGGAGCTTTCTGATATCTACTATATAGAAAGCGAGGGGCATAATCTGATCTACCACACAGAGAACGGCACCTTCACCGCTTCCGGCACGATGAAATCCGCTGAATCCGCTCTGGCAGACATGAATTTTTCAAGGATCAACAAATGCTACCTGATCAATCTTGAGCACGTGGACGGCGTCAAAGAAAAATATGCCGTGATCGGGGATGAACAGCTTCTTATCAGCCGCCCGCGCATGAAGCAGTTCATGCAGGAGCTGACAAAGTACTGGGGGGAACGCACATGACTTCCGAGACTACCGCATTTATCACAACACTGCCTGACATCCCGCGTATCATAACCGCACTGGCAGAATGGCTCTCGTGCATGGTCTGCGTCCTCACGCTGAACCGGCGGCTGAAGGGCTGGAAATTCGCCGCGGCGGGCGCAGTCTTTCTTGTCCTCCAGAGCTCCTTTCTGGTAGCGACCGACCGTTTTGAAGACATCGCCTGGAACCTCTGCATGTTCCTTGCCTGGGGGCTGATGCTCCTTTTTATCCTGCTCTGCGCGGACGTCCCAAAGCCCGCCGCGCTCTGCTACTGCTGCTCTGCATTCATGGTATCAGAATTTGCCGCGTCCGCCGAATGGCAGCTCCACTGCTACGTATATGAGCTTTTCCGTCCGGAAGGGCAGCTCTGGAAGCTCGTTCTGCTGGCCGCTGTATTTTCTCTTATCTTTTTTATCATCTGGCAGATCAACCGGAAGCTCAATACAAAGGAAGAAAACCTGTCTGTCGCCGGCCGGGAGGCAGCCGGCATCTTCCTGACGACAGTCGTCTTCTTCGCGGTCAGCAATCTGGGATTCCTCTCCGTGAACGTCCCCTTCGCTGGGAGAGACAGCCTTGAGATCTTCAACATGAGGACATTGACAGATCTCGGGGGAATGGCTGTCCTCTACGCCTATCAGGCACAGTGGAAGTCTTCCTATATGCAGCGGGAGCTGGAAAATATCCAGAACATCCTCATGAACCAGTATGAGCAGTACAAGCAGGC
>CALWQS010000134.1 GCA_944383745.1 uncultured Mediterraneibacter sp.
GGTGAGCCATGTCAGCTTTGTCAAGGAAGTCGAGCCCGGAACATCCATCAGCTATGGGGGAACCTTCACTGCTCCGAGAAAGATGAGAGTCGCAACCATTCCCGTGGGATACGGCGACGGCTATCCGCGCTCGCTCTCAAATAAAGGCGAGGTGCTGATCCGGGGAAAACGCGCGAAGATACTCGGAAGGGTATGCATGGATCAGTTCATGGTCGATGTGACAGATATCCCGGATGTCAGCTTTATGGATGAAGCCGTGCTGATCGGAGCTGACGGAGAAGACAGGATTACAGTGGAGGAGCTTGCGGATTTAAGCGGAAGGTTTAACTATGAATTTGTATGCTGCCTCGGGAAAAGAATCCCGCGCCAGTATCGGCACGGCGGCAGAATTACAGAACAGATTGATTTCTTTTCATAAAAAACAGGCTCCATGCCTGACCACATAATTTTAACTGAATACATCCGACAAAAATGGAAATACTGAAGTATGCTTTCTATTATATAAAGGGAAGCTGAAGTATGAAAATCAGCGGCATTCCCGAGCGGATACAGAGCTGTACCGCGTGAATGCCGTGAAAATCGGAGTGTGAATAAATTGGTGATCAGACGCGGAGATATCTACTATGCCGATTTAAGTCCGGTCGTTGGGTCTGAACAGGGCGGGATCCGCCCGGTGCTTGTCATTCAGAATAATGTAGGGAACCGCCACAGCCCCACGATCATCTGTGCGGCTATCACATCAAAGATGAATAAGGCGAAGCTGCCTACGCATATAGAAATCAGCGCAAAGAATTACAAGATCGTAAAAAATTCGGTTATACTGCTGGAACAGATCAGGACAATAGACAAAAGGCGCCTGAAAGAATATGTATGTCATATCGATCCCGCGATGATGAGGAAAGTGGACGAGGCAATCTGCATCAGCCTTGAACTTCCTACATAAGACGCGGCAGATCCGCAGAAGCCGAATCTCTGCCGCCGTCACCTCAGGTACGGAGACGGGCTGGGCGGATGCGGGATCTGCTTCTTTACAGATCGGGAAAAGAATGCTAAAATTGTATGGCGTAATACGGGTTTTACAGAAATCTTATGATCATAGAAAGAAAAAGGAGAGTCAAAAGACATGTCAGGACATTCTAAATTTGCGAATATTAAACACAAAAAAGAGAAAAACGATGCTGCGAAAGGCAAGATCTTCACAAAGATCGGCCGTGAGCTGGCAGTTGCCGTGAAGGAAGGCGGCGGTGCGGATCCGGCAAACAACAGCAGGCTCCGTGATGTTATCGCGAAGGCAAAGTCAAATAATATGCCGAACGATACGATTGAGAGAAATATCAAGAAAGCGGCGGGAGAGGGTTCTGCCGATAATTACGAGCATATTACATATGAGGGTTACGGCCCGAACGGGACGGCAATCATTGTCAAAACTCTGACAGACAACAAGAACAGGACAGCGTCCAATGTAAGAAATGCGTTTACAAAAGGAAGCGGCAACGTGGGCACCCCGGGGTGCGTTTCTTTCATGTTCGACGAGAAAGGACAGATCTTTATCGCCAAAGAAGACTGCTCCATGGATGCGGACGAGCTGATGATGCTTGCGCTGGACGCGGGAGCAGAGGACTTCAGCGAGGACGAAGAAAGCTTTGAGATACTGACTGATCCGGATTCTTTCAGTGACGTCCGCCTCAAGCTGGAAGAAGAAGGGATCACGATGGCGTCAGCAGAGGTGACTATGATCCCCCAGACTTATGTGGAGCTCACGAATGAGGAGGATATCAAAAATATCCAGAAAACACTGGATCTTCTTGAAGAGGACGACGATGTTCAGGACGTATACCATAACTGGAACGAATAGGACAGTTCTACAAGAATAGAAGAAAGGTGTGATCCGTGGCATGGAGATCAATGTACTCAAGGAACAAATGACAGCTCTGTACAAGGAGACCATGACATATAAGTTTGATAAAGAGACTTACGTGTCGGAAATAGCGAAAGTAAAGAAAAAGTATCATGACCTTTTAAATGACATTGCGGAGGTCTGCGAGTCATCGGAAGAAATCCCCGGAGAGCTCATAACATGTATTCCGGATTATGTATCCGAAGAACTGCGTGCAGCCGGTTCAAAGAGAAGAAAAGAACTTGCCGCGCTGGATCACAAGCTGAATATGGTTTCTTTTTTCATGCCTCTGATCGGCGAAGCTCCGTCGGATAAGGCAAAGGAGCTCACCAGACAGATGGCGGATGCATGGAACAGGAAAATGCCCGGGAACAAGATCGGACATTCTACATATGAGAGCATCAACGGAGGCTTCCGCAGGGGACTTTCCTGCTATATTTCCACAGCCGTGTACAGGAGCCTGGACAAACCGGACGACTGCTATGAGCTGACAACACTGAGAAAATACAGGGACACCTATCTCATGGAGAGCGAGGAGGGAAGGAAGATCGTAGAGGAGTATTACAATATTGCTCCAACGATCGTCAACCGCATCGGGCGCAGGGAGGATGCAGATGAGATCTATCACGGAATATGGGACAGTTATCTTGAACCGTGCATCCGTCTGATCGAGACGGACCGAAAAGAAGAGTGCAGAGATTTGTACATTACTATGGTCAGGACACTGGAAAAGGAATTTCTATATTCATAATTCATAGGAGGAAGAGCAGATGAGCAACTACAAGATAGAAACAAAATGTATACAGTCCGGATATGAGCCGGGAAACGGAGAACCGCGTGTGCTTCCGATTTACCAGAGCACGACCTTCCGCTATACCAGCAGCGAGCAGATGGGCAGACTTTTTGACCTGGAGGAGTCGGGGTATTTTTACACCAGACTTCAGAATCCGACGAATGACGCGGTGGCTGCAAAGATTTGCGATCTGGAGGGCGGCGCCGCCGCTATGCTGACTTCCTCAGGCCAGGCGGCTAATTTTTATGCGATCATGAATATCGTACAGGCAGGCGACCACATTGTGTGTGCTTCTGCTCTTTACGGAGGGACATATAATCTTTACGCACATACGATCAAAAAGATGGGGGTGGACGCGACATTCGTAGACCCGGACTGCAGCCCGGACGAACTGGAGGCTGCATTTCAGGATAACACGAAGGCGGTATTCGGCGAATCTATCGCGAATCCTGCCCTTGTCGTCCTGGATTTTGAAAAATTCGCCGATGCCGCGCACAGACACGGTGTACCGCTGATCGTAGATAACACCTTTGCCACGCCGATCAACTGCCGTCCTTTTGAGTGGGGCGCAGATATCGTGACACATTCAACGACAAAGTATATGGATGGGCATGCCGCTTGTGTAGGCGGGGCGATCGTAGACAGCGGAAATTTCGACTGGGAGGCATACGGAGATAAGTTCCCGGGTCTGACCACACCGGATGAGACTTATCACGGGATTGTCTATACGAAGAAGTTCGGCAAAGGCGCTTATATTACAAAGGCGACTGCACAGCTGATGCGTGATCTCGGATCAATCCAGGCGCCGCAGAATGCATTCCTTCTCAATATCGGACTGGAAACGCTGCATTTGAGGGTGCCGCGCCACTGTGAAAACGCTCTGAAGGTTGCAAAGTACCTGCAGTCTCATGAAAAAGTTGCATGGGTGAGCTATCCGTCCCTGCCGGGCGATAAATATTACGATCTGGCGCAGAAGTATATGCCGAACGGCACCTGCGGAGTCCTTACCTTCGGACTGAAGGGCGGAAGAGACGCGGCGGTCGAGATGATGGACAAGCTGAAGCTCGTGGCGATCGTGACTCACGTAGCGGACGCAAGAAGCTGTGTCCTCCATCCGGCAAGCCATACACACCGCCAGATGAATGAGCAGGAACTGCTTGAGGCAGGAGTACAGCCGGATCTGATCCGTTTCAGCGTTGGGATCGAGAATGCCGACGATATCATAGCCGATGTAGAACAGGCACTGCGATAGAAAAAATGGTATGGATGCACACAGCCGCATTCATGCCATTTTTCCATGTCCTCCTGTGAAATAAGGGGAGTTTTCCCCGTATAAAATGTCCATATGCTTCAAATAATATGGACAGCCGGTCAGGGCGGCAGGGAGGAGACGGAAAATGGAGAAAGAGACAAAGGGGACAGAAGAAGCACAGACCGAGAGAAACCAGGAGAATGAGGAAATCAAGGAAATGGGAACGCTCGATCTGGCAAGGAAGAGCGGGAGATATGGGGTCCAGCTCCTGACGATCATCGGGGAGATCGAAGGGCATGAGGCTGTTTCGGGGAACACAAAGGCTACAAAATATGAGCACCTTCTTCCGAGGCTGGCAGAGATGGAGGAAGATCCCGAAACAGAGGGAATCCTGATCCTGCTGAATACGCTCGGAGGCGATGTGGAGGCAGGACTGGCGATTGCCGAGATGATCGCGTCGCTGAGCAAGCCTACAGTCTCGCTGGTGCTCGGAGGCAGCCATTCC
Organism: uncultured Mediterraneibacter sp.; assembly: GCA_944383745.1. GTDB lineage: Bacteria > Bacillota > Clostridia > Lachnospirales > Lachnospiraceae > Mediterraneibacter. The sequence goes on from CALWQS010000134.1 coordinate 4,448, forward strand.
ATAGGCGGTCCGCTTGCTGTTTCTGCCGATTATTCTTTTATTGTTCCGACAGGGACAATGATCGTGCACCCGGTGCGGTCCACCGGCATGTTTATCGGAGTGATTCAGAGTTATCGGAATATGGAGAGGACACAGGACAGGATCGCACGTTTTATTGCCGGACACTCCAAAATCTCTCAGGAGAGACTTGTGGAACTCATGCTGGATTCTACACAGCTCGTAAAAGACGTCGGAACGATGCTTGAGGGCGAGGATGCAGTGCGCGAGGGGCTGATCGACGAAGTCGGGGGAATCAGCCAGGCTCTGGGCAGGCTGCATGATATGATTCGCGAACGCCGGAAAAATACTAATGACACTTTTTTCAAATAATGCTATACTAAATTAAATATGTGTAATTAACAAGGGGGAATTTTATGGCTGCAAAGTCAACAAAAAGAAAAAAAAGTACAAAAAGTACGCCCAGAAAAAAGCAGCAGACAACAGAGATCCAAAGCGAGATCATTATCCTTGCCACGCTTGCGGTCTCTATTCTGCTGGTGTTAAGCAATTTCGGAGCTGGAGGGATTGTTGGGGAGGCGGTCTCATCCTTTTTCTTCGGACTTTTTGGTTTTATGGCATATATCCTGCCGTTTCTTCTGTTCTGCGGAGTCGCTTTCCAGATCTCCAACAGAGGAAACGCGCATGCCTACATAAAGATTGCAGCCGGCGCAGCGCTCTTTCTTGTTCTCACAGCCATACTGGAACTGCTCATCAATCAGTATGAACCGGGAGCCTCGATCCTGTCTTATTACCGTGCGTCCAGCGAACATAAGAATGCAGGAGGGCTGACCGGCGGATGCATCATCAGTCTTTTCTGTCCTCTTATCGGGGAAATAGGGACCTATGTCGTACTTTTCGCAATAGCTGTCATCAGCATTATCCTGATTACAGAGAAAACGCTGCTCGCACCGCTTGGAAGAAAGAGCAAAAAAGCTTACGACGAGGCGAAGCGCAGACGCAGGGAGACTGCCGTGATCAGAGAGAAGAAGCGGGAAGAGCAGAGGAAAGAACAGAAGGCGCGCGCAGCTGAGAAGAATGCGGATGCTCAAAGCGGAAGGCGCGCGGATAAAAAGGTTTCGGGCGTGTCCTTCGCTACAACGCTTGCCCAGGAGGACTCCGGGAATAACGGTGGAAAGCAGAAAAAGAGAAAATCTCCGGAGGTGCAGGAGCTGTCCCCGGATCTGTACTTTGACGAGCCTGCCTCCGATGTGTTTTCCGATAATTTTGTGATACACAGGGCAGAAGAGCGGGAGGACCGGCCGACGGAATTATACTCCGGATCTGCAGAATC
>CALWQS010000135.1 GCA_944383745.1 uncultured Mediterraneibacter sp.
TCAATGATCTCATGGGACCGCTCGATGTCCACGTTGTTCGGGACCTCTGCGTGGATGGACGCCATGCTCCGCCCCGGTCCGTAATTATGTACGATCAGATCATGGGTCCCTTCGATCCCGTCATAGCTTTCCACGAATGTCTTGATTTTTTCATATTCCTCCGGATCGATCGCCTCGCCGATGAGAGGCTCCAGCGTATCCCTGGCGATGCCGACCCCTGCCCACATGACGACAAGGGCGACGCCGGCTCCCACGAATCCGTCGATATTGATCCCGGTCGCCCCGAAAAATACAAGAGACAATATGGTAGCTCCCGTGGTAACCACGTCTCCCATCGCGTCCGTAAACACAGCCTTCATCACCTTGGAGTCGATCCGCTCTCCCAGCTTTCTGTTGAACAGTCCGAGCCACAGCTTGACCGCGATAGAGAGAAGCAGGATAAAGACAGAGACCGCGCTGAACGACATCGCCTCCGGAGTCCGGATTCTCCCCACCGAGTCCTTCAGAAAGGTGAATCCCACCTCGATCACGAGGAAGGAGACGACCAGGGCCGCGATATACTCCATCCTGCCGTGTCCAAAGGGATGGTCCGCGTCGGCAGGCTTTTCCGCCATCTTCACGCCCACGAACCCGATGACGGATGAGCCCGCGTCGGAAAGGTTGTTAAAAGCGTCCGCCGTGACGGACACGCTGCCGAGTACCAGCCCCACTGCAAATTTTACTGCAAACAAAAAGACATTGCAGAAGATGCCCACGATACTGGCGAGCACACCGTACGCCGTTCTCACAGACACCTTCTCCACATCCTTATAATCCTTTACAAAATGTTTCACCAGAAATTCTGTCATTGCTTTTTTACCGGAAATACCAGCTTATCTTGAAATCAGACGTCGCTGTCACGCCGGAATATTCCTCCTCAGTCAATACATTTTTCATCTTTTCTTTTCCTTCTCCCGGGACAACGACGTTCACCGCGCCGTCAAAACAGATCCCGGGATAGAGCACGCACCACCAGTTGTGCCCCTCCGCCGCTCCGATCTCCACCCGGAGCGCTTCATAATTCCCCGCCGGGAACAGCATCCCCGCCACAGTCTTGTCCGGGAAATAAGACGTCGTCACCGCCGCGTTCACCGGGTCGTCCGCCCCCTCTGCCCGCAGCGCCGCTTCTCCCGCCGCCTCGATCTCGTCTGTGTGCGCCCTGAGCCACACTATGCGGCTCCCCGCATCCTCCGCGTCAGGCATCTCCGCCTCCAGATATCCGAGGACTGCATCCCGCACCTTCAGCTTCAGCCTCTGGTCCTCCTCGCTGTCGCTGTCAGCGAGCACGTGAAACCTCACGGTTTCCTGCGCCACCCTCTGCTGAAGCTCCGCCTGCGCCGCCGCGTCCGTCTGCCGGAGCGCAGCGCCGAGCACAAGCGCCGCCGCCAGGAGTGCCAGAAGCAGGATCACCCTGTCTTTATATTTCTCTGCTGCCGTTCTGTCCATATGTAATCCCTCCATGTCATCTGCATCTGATATATGGAGTATGGACAGATTTTCCCGGTTTATGCAAAAAATTTCCACATACACGTTCCGCCCGCATCAGCGGGCTGCCTACATCCGGGGTTCCCCGGTTCCCGGGCGCTGTCTGCCGGACTGGCCGCACAGAATGCCTTCAGTCCCTGTGGCGCAGAGTCCCGACTACGGTGTCGACCTGGTTGTTGATATGCTGCCCCGTGATCCGCGTCGCCATATCCTTGTCCCTGCCGGCGATCGCCTCTATGATCGCCTTGTGCTCGTCGATGAGCTGCGGATAGCATTCTTTCTTCTTCAGATACTCGATCCGATAGCGGTACATCTGTTCCCGCAGGTTATTCAAGAGCTGTATAAGCCTGCGGTTGTCTGTCGCCGCGAAAATCACGTCGTGGAACGCCACGTCAGCCTCCGCGATCTTCGTGATATCATCGCTGTCGAGGACCTCGCGGAAATGCCCCGCCGCCTGGCGCAGATTCTGCAGCCCTTCTTCATCGATCCGGTCGCAGGCAAGCTGGACCGCCAGTTCTTCCAGGGCGCATCTCACCTCGAGCACATCTCTTAAGTTCTTCTCTGTAATCTCCGCCACTTCTGCCCCCCGCCGCGGAATCATCAGGACGAGCCCCTCCAGCTCGAGCTTGCGGATCGCCTCGCGGATCGGCGTACGGCTCACGCCGAGCTTGTTCGCTAGCTGGATCTCCATGAGCCTCTCTCCCGGCTTCAGCTCTCCGCGCAGGATCGCCTGTCTCAGCGTATTGAACACCACATCCCGAAGGGGGAGATATTCATTCATCGTAACTTCAAAATCTGTTCCCATATCATTTCCTCCTAACGCTGTGTATGTTCGTGACATACACCTGCTTTGTCAGTGCTTTTTCTCTGATCCTCCTCTGTGCAGCCTTCGCCGCCGCACGGTTGTCAAAAAGTCCGAACACAGTCGGGCCGCTGCCGCTCATCATTGCGCCGAGGGCGCCCGCGTCTGTCATTTCCTTCTTGATCTCCGCAATCACCGGATGCATGGGAATGGTCACGCCTTCAAGGACATTTCCCATGGAGGACGCCACCGCCCTCACATCGCCCTTCTCAAGCCCAGCGATAATCCCGTCGATATCGGGATGCACGGTGATCTCCTGCGCATCCAGCGCCTCGTAGACTGTCTTCGTGGACACGCTGACCGGGGGCTTTGCGATGAGCACCGTACACTTCGGCATGGGCGGAAGCACAGTCAGCTTTTCTCCGATTCCTTCTGCCAGCACAGTTCCACGCATAATGCAGTAAGGCACATCCGCCCCCAGCTTCACGCCCCGCTCCATCAGCTCCTGCTGGCTGAGCTTCAGCCCGAAGAGCCGGTTCATCCCGAAAAGCACAGCCGCCGCGTCGGAGCTGCCGCCTGCCAGGCCGGCCGCGACCGGGATATGCTTGTCCAGGGCGATGCCGACGCCCTGCCCGATCTGAAATTCATCCATCAGAAGCTCTGCCGCCTTATAGGCTATATTGCCGTCTCCTGAAGGGAGGAACCCGAGATTCGTGGAAAGCACGATCCCCGGCTCCTTCCTCCTGGTGATCTTTACCTCATCATACAGATAGACCGACTGCATCACCATGCGCACGTCGTGGTATCCGTTTTCTCTTTTCCCCAGTACATCCAGCCCCAGATTGATCTTGGCCAGCGCCTTCAATTCGATCTGATTCATCTTAAGTCCTCCGATTCCATGATAAGACTCTCCTGTGAGTCTCAAAAACAGTTCAGCTGCGCAGGGAAGGATCTTAAAAATGCCTGATCCGGCCTGCACGGCTGAACACTCACTGCTTTTTTGTACACATTTTCTTGTATCTTGTATACATTATACTCACAGTATACTCATATTTTCCTTAAAAATCAACAGCTTATCTCCGGGTTTTACCGCGTCGCTTTCCATGCCGTTCACTTCCCGGATTCCCTCCGCAGTGGTCATGTATTTCTTTGCAAGGCTCCACAGATCCTCCTTCTCCCGGACAATGTGGCCGACAATCCCCGGGCGCGCTTCCAGCTCCTCTCTGTCCAGCGGCTTCATCTCCACCTCTGTGATCACCTCTGTGGGGACCGTCCTGCGGATAAACGTGTCGAATGCGAGCACTGCCCTGATCTCCACAGCCTCGCTTCCTGCCAGGCTGACCATGAGCTGCTCCACATGGCAGGCCATATTGCTGCACACTTCCTCCGGCATCTCCGGGCATTCCACAAGATGGGAGAAGGGAAGGATCCCCTGCCAGCTCCCGTAGGGCTCCATGTCGTCCGCCCGCAGATAGAGGAAGGAGACGTGGAGGATCCCCTCAATCCGTATTCCTTCCGGCGTATTCTGCACATGCTCCGCCTGGATACTCCCTCTGCTGTGGATGATCTGGAGTACGTCGTCTTTCAGCTCGGGAAGGGAGAGGCGTTCCGCAACCTTGCACTTTGACTGGTTCTGCATCAGCAGTTCCTCATAGGCCGCCGGCCTCGTCTGAAATTCGCACTGCTGTTCCAGAGAATAGAGGTCTTCCAGGATCTCCATTTCCTCTTCTTCATAGATATTCATCCGCAGGTTCAGCGTCCCCTCGATCCCTAGCACACGCATCTCCCCGTCCTCGTCCATGCGGACATCCACGAGCGTATCCTCCAGCGCGTGGTGTACATAATAGTACATCTCATCCGAGACGCCCTCGCAGGCAATGCGTCCCTCATAGGGCACGCTCTGTGAAATCCAGTCCGCCTTCTCTTCCTCCGAGAGATACATACAGAATACAAGGAGCTCGCCCCGCAGAATCAGTTCGTCCTGCCCGAGCCGGATCTCCAGCTTCCTGCTGTCCACATCCGTGAGAAGGAGCTGTCCGATGCTCTCCTTTGTGCCCGGCAGCGTGATCTCCTCCTTGATCCGATATGTATCCTTCTTCGTGACGGCGAGCTTGAGCAGGTTGATCTTTTTCTTCTTTGTGAAAATCGGGACGCTGCCCTCAATATCCACCGTTGTCTCTTCGTCCTCGAGTCTCTCTCTGCCTATCTCCATCTCAACCATGACGCGGAGGCTTAGCTTTCTCGAGTGCACTGCCGACGCGGTAAACTCCGTGCGGACATTCTGGATAAACCAGGTTTCCTCTTCCCCGCCCTCTGTATACACCATCTCTTCAAAAGGCAGCTTTCCTTCCAGCACTGCCGGTTTGGGATCCCCCGACGCTGTGACGTAAAGAATCTGAAAATACACCTTTCCGGTGATGCGGACATAATTCTCCACCAGCCGTATCTCCTCCGTCTTCACCCGTGCGTTCCCCTGAATGATCCTCTGCACGTCGTCCCTGGCATCCGGGACATTGTAGTCCTCATCCAGATAAAACTGGTCAAACGTCCGTTTGCCTTCCTTCGTATAATGAATCGGCTTTCTTATCAACTCCATGGCTGTCCTCCTTATTCAAATATCACACTCTTATCGACCGCTCCCAGCTGTACCGTGACATACGGAAATGTGGTGATCTCTTTTATCTCTTCCCCCTTCTCCGGACCCATAAGCCTGGTATGTATCCTGACCTCGTCCTCCGTCTCATACAGTCCGGTCACCTCCACGCTGTACCCTGTCGTGGGCTGCGCCCCATATCCCTCTGCAATATAGAGGCTGCCCTGATCTGTATAGGTCATCCTGAACGGCTCCGCCTTTTCCCTCTCGATCATCTCTTTCATTTCCTGCGGCACATCTTCTTTGTCCAGTACGGTGAACTCCAGGTCTCTCAGCTTCTCCTGCGGTCCGCTGTGCGCAGCACATCCGGAGAGCAGCGCTGCCGCCAGGCACGCCGCGGCAAGGAAGAGAAGCATGCTTTTGGATCGTCTCATATCCGGATTCCCCGCCGTATTTTTCCCTATCATCATATGTCGGCAGAGATGCAATTATGCGCGGAGGGTAACTAAAACTTGTGTCTGTTATCTTGTTTTTTTCAACAGCGTGTTGTATAATTTATAAAGATTTGCGCTCATGCGCAGGATATGGTATCTCCCGCTGTGCCGGGAGGCTTATTTACTATTTATATTATTGAAAAAGAGGTCTGTCCCATGTTTCGTTTTATCTGTGTCGTAGTATTTTTGGTCGTGTATCTGATCCTCTCGATCCCTGTTTTCTTCATCGAATGGATCATCGGAAAGTTCAATCCTTATGCAAGGGATATCAGCTCCCTGCGCATCGT
>CALWQS010000136.1 GCA_944383745.1 uncultured Mediterraneibacter sp.
ATCTTATTTTTTATAGGCAAATATGCTTTTAATATTGTCTGCAGCAACAAAATAAAGTATTTACAGAAAATCAGAAAATCAGAATGAACAGGGAGGCGGTTGACGCGTGAAAAAAATCCCGGTAGAATAACAGCATAGACAGAAATTATTCTGCCGTTTGGATTTGCAGACGGGAGATTTGCTGAAAGGAGCTGCGGATGAAATTAAGGACAAAACTGGTGATTGTATTTTTGGCGGTGATGCTTCTCACTGCTTTATTTACAACTGTGGCAATGCATACATTTGCGTTTGAGAAAGCGAGCGAGATCCAGCAGCTCTATCTGCTCGTGGTCATTATCACTACGGGGCTGCTCATCTATTGGATCTATTGGACGATCTCAGTGCCGCTGGCGAAGCTTCAGAAGGCGGCGAGGAATATCAAGGAGGGCAACCTGGACTTTGAGATCAAGAGTGAGACGAATGACGAGATCGGGCAGCTCTGCCGGGATTTTGAAGAAATGCGTCTGAGGCTTAAGGCGAATGCGGAGGAAAAGGTCGCATTTGACCGGGAGAATAAGGAGCTGATCAGCAACATTTCACATGATCTTAAGACGCCGATCACAACGATCAAGGGATATGTGGAAGGGATTATGGACGGTGTGGCGGATACGCCGGAAAAGATGGACAGATATATCAGGACTATCTATAATAAGACAAATGAGATGGATCTTCTGATCAATGAACTGACGCTGTACTCCAAGATCGACACGAACAGAATCCCGTACAATTTTGCGACGCTCTCTGCGAAGGATTACTTCGGGGACTGTGCGGAGGATCTGAAGATGGAACTGGACGCGAAGGGCGTGGAGTTCGTTTACCGGAATCTCATGGATGAGGACTGCAAGGTGATTGTGGATCCGGAGCAGATGCGGAGAGTCATCAACAACATCATCTCTAATTCACTGAAATATATGGACAAGCCGCAAGGCAGGATCACCATGGATTTAAAGGATGTGGGAGATTTCATCCAGGTTGAGCTGGGGGACAATGGAAAGGGCATTGCGGCGAAGGAGCTGCCGTATGTGTTTGACCGGTTCTACAGGACGGACGCCTCGAGAAATTCTTCCAAGGGAGGAAGCGGCATCGGGCTGTCGATCGTGAAGAAGATCGTGGAAGAGCACGGGGGGAACATATGGGCAACCAGCGAAGAGGGCGCTGGAACGACGATGTATTTTGTTATAAGAAAATATCAGGAGGTACCGATTGATGAGTAAACGTATTTTGATCGTGGAAGACGAAGAGAGCATCGCTGATCTCGAGAAGGATTATCTGGAGCTGAGCAATTTTGAGGTGGAAGTTGCGAACGACGGGGAGACTGGTCTGAAGAAAGGGATGGAGGGCGATTTTGATCTGATCATCCTCGATCTGATGCTGCCGGGCGTGGACGGTTTCGAGATCTGCCGTCAGATTCGTGGGCAGAAGAACACGCCGATCATTATGGTCTCCGCCAAGAAGGATGATATCGATAAGATACGGGGACTCGGCCTGGGAGCGGACGACTACATGACGAAGCCGTTCAGCCCGAGCGAGCTTGTCGCCCGAGTGAAGGCGCATCTGGCGAGATACGAGCGGCTGATCGGAAGCAATGTGGAGGAGAACAAGGTGATCGAGATCCGCGGGCTGAAGATCGACACGACGGCAAGGCGCGTGTGGGTCAACGGCGAGGAGAAATCCTTTACCACGAAGGAGTTTGATCTGCTGACCTTCCTCGCGGGTCATCCGAACCATGTGTACACGAAGGAGCAGCTTTTCCGTGAGATATGGGATATGGAGTCCATCGGCGATATTGCTACGGTGACGGTGCATATCAAGAAGATCAGGGAGAAGATCGAGTATGATACGTCCCATCCGCAGTATATTGAGACGATCTGGGGAGTGGGGTATCGGTTTAAGGTATAATTTTGTTTTTATAGGCATCCAAGGGGTTACAGTTCACACCATACTCAGGAACGGGAATAGGCAGCGTCATGCTTGCATGTAAGAGGCATATTCCCGTTCCTGAGTGCGAGTGGAACTCGTAACCGCCGCCCACATAAGCAGTCTTAGCACGCAGTGCGGAACTGGAGCGCGTCAGCGCGACGAGTGCGCATGTGTGCGGCGGTTGGGTGTGAAATGTAACTCCGAGGGCGCAGCAGTTCGTTGCGTATGGGAGATATCAACGGTGAATGATTGGCATTTGACACATATTGAAATATTGACTATAATATACTTAACAAGACAGCCGGAAGGTGACTGCACCTCACCCGCCCCGGCGCAACTTCAAAAACTATAAAAGATAGTCGTCAGCTTTGCAAGGGCAGGACGGCTATTTTTTATGCGTATAATTCAGAATGGCTATAATCAGAAGCGCGATGCTTACGATCAGGCTGAGTTCTTCATATGTACTCATAATTACCACCCCCTCCAACAAGACTCGGAGCGGGCGGGAGCACGTCCCCCGGCTGCCTTGGCAAGTATATCATTGTCAATGTGCGATACGTCCAATTTATGACTGGTCAATCAGTGTTTTTGCGGTATTCGGGAACCTTGGTTAAATCGGCAGCATATGCAATAGCTTTTTCTTGGCCGGCATAGTTCAGACTATGGAAATGCGTAATTATTCTGTCATCATTCACTTCTTGTCTCGGATTTACATTTTCGTAGTCTTTCATATTTTCGGCGACATCTTCGAAAATTTCTTCAGATGAAAAATCACCCCAATTAGTAACCAATTCTGATATTGTAACGTCTAAGGCATCGGCTATTTTTCGGACTGTAGCAAGTTTAGGTTGTTCAATGATTTTTTCATATTTAGCGACAGCTTGTTGCGACACATGCATTTTTTTAGCGAGTGCGGATTGAGATAAGCCCTTATTTTCTCTAGCAGCTTTTACCTTTTCTCCAAACGTCATTTTGCCACCTCATTTATCTTTTTATGAATACCAATGTACCACAGCTATGAGAAATATACAACCAAAAAGTTTTGATAATGCATTAGCGCAACTATAAAGTTGTGATAGTATTTATGACGTAACAACCTGATAGTTGTATCGAGCATTGGAGGTGAAATGGGTGCGAATAGACAGGATTAAACTCGTGTCAGAGCTGACAAGGCAGGACATGACACAGAAGAGGCTTGCAGAACTTGCAGGGCATTCCTGGAAATCACAGACTGAAAGAAAAGCCCGAAAATACGCTGTTTTTGCCCTGTGAGTATCGGCGGTTTTCCGGAAAATCTTACGTTAATTAATAAATTCCTAAGATTTTCCGATCCCCCTCTTAAAAAAATTCCGATATCATGTATACTGTAAGGGAGGTGATGAAAATGTACAATATTCTGGTATGTGATGACGATAAAGAAATAGTAGACGCGATCGAGATTTATCTGTCGCAGGAAGGATACAACATTCTGAAGGCGTACGACGGCATTGAGGCGCTCAGCATCCTCGAGAAGGAGGAGGTGAACCTCCTGATACTGGACGTCATGATGCCGAAGCTGGACGGGATCAGAGCCACCCTTAAGATACGAGAGAAGAACAGTATCCCGATCATCATCCTGTCGGCAAAATCAGAGGATGCGGACAAGATCCTCGGCCTGAACGTGGGGGCTGATGATTATGTGACGAAGCCGTTCAATCCGCTGGAGCTCGTGGCGAGAGTGAAGTCCCAGCTCAGGCGGTATACCCAGCTCGGCGGGACCGTTCAGGAACCGAAGGAGAAGGTCTACGAGGTGGGCGGACTGCGGATCAATGACGATCTGAAAGAGGTGACTGTGGACGGGGAGCATGTGAAGCTGACGCCGATAGAGTATAATATCCTGCTCCTGCTCATGAAGAACCAGGGCAAGGTATTTTCCATCAATCAGATCTATGAGTCGATCTGGAACGAGGAGGCGATCGGGGCGGACAATACGGTTGCGGTCCACATCAGGCATATCAGGGAGAAAATCGAGATCAATCCCAGGGAGCCGCGCTACCTGAAAGTCGTATGGGGCGTGGGTTATAAAATAGAAAAAGCGTGATCCTTTATCAGGGAGCACCGGAAAGGAGTTTCATGAAAAAATGGTATAGAAAGACAGTCGTCAAGGCGGCGCTGCTCGCCGTGGCGATCATCAGCGGCGCCATGATGACGACGAATCTGCTCGGCGCCCTGACGCTTGCCGGGACGGCGAATCCGGTGGAAGTGTGGAAGCTTTCCGGACAGCCGTTTGAAGAGTCGGAGGACTTCAATTCCATGGTGCAGGGCATGATGGCAGAAGTGCTGGAGCGGATACGCTTAGAGAAAATGTTCGAGACAGACGGGGCATATAACTCTGACAAACTCGTCGATGTGATGGAGTATTCAAAAAAAGGGAGCATAAGCGGGGAAAATTCATCGGGAGTCGCCTACACGCTGGAAGAGCTTGAAAGCTGGAGTGAGGATTACAGCAGCGGCGAAGGAACGATCTATGACGACAACAGCGTGATCGTCTGCGAGCGGGCGGACGGCAGCTATTATTACTATTATCTCAGCGATTTCCTCGCGTTATTGAACAACCGGCAGATGGTGCTTGCCATGGACGGCGCTGACCCGGACCAGTTCCTGGAAGGACTTGAAAACGGGGAGTATACGACGTCCGGTCAGTATGATTTCCGGATCCTTGACAGCGAGGGAGAGATTCTATATACAGACTGCTGGAATTTCGGGGAGTCGCTCCGCGAAAAATTTGCGCCGGACGGAGCGGAGAACCTGCTGCAGATTGTAAATGGGAATCCGCAGCTCAACGGCAAGCTTTCTATCATTTATGAGAATCTTGCGGCAGTGCTGAGTAGCATTTATTCGGACATCCAGACCTATCAGAGCGGATGGGCTTACCTGTCAGAGGGAAATACAAACTTTACTTATCTGTACATCAATGAGGATACGAAGCGGGTCCAGACGAACAGGGGAGAGTATCAGGATTACGAGAAGGCTGCGGACAACATTGCGGAGATGAAAGAGAAAGACTCCGTGAAATATATGGTTGTATATCCGAAGCTCAGTGATTTTGAGACAAACATGAGTATTTCCGTGTCAAATGAGTGGGACTCGGTGAGAACCTACGAGAATCGAAGGAATTTCAACAGCATTTTTGCTGTGTCGGTAGATACAGATTTCCCGATCCAGGATCAATTTTATGAAGGAAAACAGAATTATGACCAGAATGCCCCGTTCCTGAAAAATTCTCTGATCCTGGCATCCGCAGGCGGGATTTTCTTCCTGATCGCAGCGATCTGGCTGACGATGGCGGCAGGACGAAATGAAAAAGACAACGCGCTCCGGCTGACATCTTTTGACCGGTGGAAGACAGAGATCGCAGTGCTCGTTGTGCTCGCCGTGTGGGGGCTTGGCACAGCGTTCTTCCTGGCGGCGGAAAACGGGATCGGCTCATTTTCTCAGTTTACAAATACAGCTGCGGCATATTATAATGAGGCGGCTGCATACGAAGGAACGGCTGTCTATTACAGCGGAATGTTCACGAATATGCTCAGTCTCTTTGACATAACGGCTTTGTTCCTGTACGGGCTTTTTACATTTGCATGCTTTTTCTCCGGTTATCTCAGCCTGGTCAAGCGGATCAAAGGGAAGCGGCTGTGGGCGGACAGTGTCTGCCGGATGGTGCTCGCTTTCGG
>CALWQS010000137.1 GCA_944383745.1 uncultured Mediterraneibacter sp.
CCGCAGAATACGGACTTTTTCAAGCCGTAATTCTATCGGAGATTGCCTCCGTCTTTTTGCAAACGCTATTTTAGGGCACAAGGCTGGATCAACCGTATCTGACGTTTCAGAATCCCTTCTTCACTCTGGATATTCGTGTTGGACTCTTCCCTCTTTCCTTTTCCTTATCTTTTTCCCGCCTTACAGTTTTTCAACCGCCAGGCGCAGCCGCTCCAAGTCTTCCTGATCCGGATGTTCCAGCGCCCTGTCGAAGTTCTCGATCATAGCCTTCATCCTCTCGTCCTCCGGATTCTGCTGAAGCATGCCCTCATACCGGGCGCGGACACTCTGCGGCATCCTTCCCTGGCACATATACGTTCCGACAACTTCATTATCAGAAGCAAGATGTCCTTTCACGCGCTCCAATATACACGCAAAATACTCTTCCGCGCCTCCGAAACCAGCCGTTCCGAACAGGAACACCTTCCTGCCATGCAGACTGTCCAGGAACTGCGCCAGCTCCTCACTGCAGTCGCCTTTATCTGTCCAGAAACCGGCGAACACAAGATCTGCCTCCGGGATCTCCGCCCCTGCAGTTCCAAAATAGACGCATATCTCCTCTCCCCTTGCCCGCCTTATCTCTTCTGCGAGCATCTTCGTGTTTCCCGTCGCGCTCGCATATACCACTGCATAAGTCATCTTATCGCTCCTCTCTTTACCATACAGCATCACAATGCGAATTTCCCGGCGCCCTCGACCACCTCCAGGATTCCCAGTTTTTCCCCGAGCATATCAAATTCCTCTGCATAGATACAGTGAGGGAAAAATTCTCTCAGGCTTTCATCCAGGACGATCTCACGGCATTCAGCATAATCCATCCAGATCACTTCCGACACCTCGTCCTCCTGCAGTGTGAGATCCTCGATTTCCACCGGTTCCTGGTACAGATAGATCCGGCTCAGTTCGTCGTCTTTAAATGGCTGTCCGTAAAACATCCCCTCAAATCCGCACCGGCGCATTCCCACTTCCCGCAGCTGCCCGGGTTCTGCTTTGATGCCCAGTTCTTCCTCCAGTTCCCGCAGTGCACTTTCCGGATAATCGCATCCTGTGTCCACATGCCCTGCGGAGGAGATATCGTAGCAGCCCGGATTGGATTCTTTCGTATCGCTCCGTTTCTGCAGGAGGACGTCGTATCCGCTGAGATCATTGGGTCTCACGATCCAGGTATGCACCGTTGCGTGAAGGGCGCCCTCTCTGTGGGCCACTCCTCTCTCCTTCACAACGCCTGTCTTTGTCCCGTCCGGATTCCGCTCGTCAAACAGCTCCATGGGCACACCGTCAAGGGCCGCATACTGCAGGACGTCCTCCGTATCGTACACAAGCTTCAGCGAGAAGAAGTCCCTTCCCTCATCCAGCAGCCGGAAGAAGACCTTGTCCCCCTCCCAGATTTCCATGGACCATACCGCATCCTTTTCTACCCATTCAAGCTGACCCTCATCGCATTCAACAGGCTCTCCCTCGAATCCGTCCGCGGTGTACAGGGACATATATTCCACCACATTCTCTCCGTATACAAAGGTGACCAGTCCCCGGTACTTCCAGGAAGTAAGCGTATAGCCGGTCTCCTCCTTCACCTCCCGGAGCAGGCATTCCTCCGGACTCTCCCCGTGTTCAAAATGTCCTCCTACTCCGATCCACTTATCCTTATTCACATCATTCTCCTTCACCGTGCGGTGGAGCATGAGATATTTCCCGTCTTTCTCAATATAGCAGAGAGTGCTCAGTTTTGACGCCATTTTCTTATCCTCCTGTTCTGTCACTGTTATCGGTCAGCCTGCTGTAACCTGGCTGAACTGGCTCTCATACAGATAACGGTAGAATCCGTTCTGTCCGAGGAGTTCCATATGATTTCCCTGCTCGATGATCTTTCCGTCCTTCATAACCAGGATCAGATCCGCCTCCCGGATCGTGGAAAGCCGGTGCGCCACGATAAACGTGGTCCGCCCCTCCATCAGCTTTGCAAAGGCGTTCTGGATCTTGACCTCTGTCCGCGTATCTATCGATGATGTCGCCTCGTCCAGGATCAGCATGGGCGGTCTGCACAGCATCACTCTGGCGATGCACAGAAGCTGCTTCTGCCCCTGGGAGATCCCGCCGCCGTCCTCTGTGATCCAGGTGTCATACCCTTTGGGAAGGCGCATGATAAAGCTGTGGATATGGGATGCTTTCGCCGCAGCGATGACCTCCTCGTCTGTCGCGTCGGGGCGTCCCATAGTGATATTATCCCGGATTGTCCCGGTCTTCAGCCAGGTATCCTGGAGGACCATGCCGTATCCGGCTCTCAGGCTGCGCCTTGTCATCTCCCGGATATCCACATCCTCCACTTTGATCGAGCCTTCATCCACATCATAGAAGCGCATGAGCAGATTGATCAGCGTAGTCTTCCCGCATCCGGTGGGCCCGACGATGGCGATCCTCTGCCCCGGTTTTACCGCCAGGTTGAAATGTTCGATCAGCTTCTGCTCCGGCGTGTAGGAGAAGGAAACGTCCTCCGCCTTCACATTGCCTCGGATCTCTTTCATGTCCACCGCATTTTCCGGTTCCGGAGTCTGGGGTTCTTCTGCGATCAGGTCGAAGATCCGGCGGGCGCATGCCACCGCGTTCTGGAACTCTGTGACCACGCCCGAGATCTCGTTAAACGGCTTCGTATATTGATTCGCATAGCTTAAGAAACTGGAGAGCTGTCCAACGGTCAGCGAACCTCCCACCACCGCGAATGCTCCCGTAATACCCACTCCCGTATACACAAGGCTGTTCACAAAACGGGTGGACGGATTCGTGATCGAGGAGAAAAAGGTAGCGCGCAGGGATGCATCCCGCAGCCGCTCGTTGATCTCATCAAACCTGGCGGTCACATCCTTTCCTCTGCCGAACGCCTGAACCACCTTCTGGTTCCCGATCATCTCGTCGATCAGCCCGGTCTGTTCCCCTCTCGTCTCTGACTGGAGACGGAACATATCAAAAGTCCTCTTTGCGATAAAATTCGCCACTACAAAGGATACAGGAGTGATCAGGACTACAACAAACGTGATCTTCACATTCACCGAGAGCATGAACCCGAAGGTCCCTATAATCGTGGCGACCCCTGTAAAAAGCTGGGTGAATCCCATCAGGAGCCCGTCCGCGAATTGATCCACGTCCGCGATGACACGGCTGACCACATCGCCGTAGGGATGTCCGTCAATATATTTCAAGGGCAGGATCTCGATCTTCCGAAACGCCTCGTTCCGGATGTCCCTGACTACCTGGTAGGTCATTTTATTGTTGCACACGTTCATCAGCCACTGCGCCAGCGCCGTGGTCAGCGTACAGATCCCGATCTGCAGCATCACCCGGAACACACCTGGGAAGTCCACATTTCCTTTGGAGACGATATAATCTACCGCGTTTCCCGTAAGCTTCGGGATATAGAGCGTCAGCGCCACCGAGACTGCCGCCAGCAGCACAGAGAACACAAGGAATATCCGGTATTTCCCAAGATGATGCATCACTTCCTTCAGCGTATCTGCCTGGCTGGCCTTTCCGCGCTGCTGCCCCTGGTTCATTTTCTTTGTCGTCTTCTTCTCGTTACTCATTGGCCGCCTCCTTCGGAAACTGTGAATAGTAGATCTCCTGATAAGCCGGACAGTTCTCAAGAAGTTCTTCGTGAGTCCCGATTCCCGCCATCTGCCCGTCGTCCAGCACGATGATCTGATCCGCATACTGGATAGAGGAAGCTCTCTGGGAAACAATGAACACAGTCGGATTCTCCTTCATGCCCCGAATCGCCATCCTCAGCTTCGCATCAGTTGCGAAGTCCAGCGCCGAGGCACTGTCGTCCAGGATCAGGATCTCCGGTTTTCTCACCAGCGCCCTTGCGATGGTCAGCCTCTGCTTCTGTCCTCCGGACAGATTCCGCCCGCCCTGTTCGATCAGGAAGTCTGTTCCGCCTTCTTTCGTCTCCACGAACTCCTTCGCCTGGGAGATCTCCAGCGCCTCCCGTATCTCATCATCCGCGGCGTCCTCTTTTCCCCAGCGGATATTTTCTGCGACAGTGCCCTTAAACAGCACCGCTTTCTGCAGCACCATGCCCACATGGGACCTCAGGTCGTCAATATCATACTCCCGGATATCTCTTCCGCCGATCTTCACCGTGCCGGAAACAGCATCGTAGAACCGGGGGATCATGTTCACCAGGGAGGATTTGCCGGAGCCCGTCCCACCTATGATACCGATGGTCTGTCCTCTCTCCGCCCGGAAAGAAATCCCGCTCAGAGAATCCGCAGCCGCTCCTTTATACCGAAGAGACACCTGGTCAAACTCCACAATAGGCGCAGAAGGATTTTCTTCCTTTTCCGCATCCGTCCATTTCAGGCTTCCGCTTTCCATATCCGGACGCATCTTCAGGACCGCGCCGATCCGGTTTCCGCAGGCGATAGCCTTGGTCACGGTGATGATCAGATTCGCCAGCTTCACCAGCTCCACCAGGATCTGCGACATATAGTTGAGGAGCGCGACGACTTCGCCCTGACTTAAGTCTCCTACATTGACACGGATGGCTCCCGCGTAGATCAGAACGATAGTGGCTCCATTGACCACCACGTAGGTCAGCGGGTTCATGAGTCCGGAGATGCGTCCCACAAACTTCTGGGCGTCCGTGAGAATCTGATTGCCTTCCTCGAATCTTCTCCTCTCGTCCTGCTCTTTGTTGAACGCCCGGATGACCCTCACGCCGGTCAGGTTCTCCCTGGTCATCAGGAGCACGTTGTCCAGATCCGCCTGCACTTTTTTATACAGCGGCATAGTGATCAGCATGATCCCGAAGACGATCACAGACAGGACCGGGATCGTCACCACGAAGATCAGCGCCGCTTTCACATCCACCGTGAACGCCATAATCATAGCGCCGAACACGATAAACGGGGACCGCAGGAACAGTCTCAGCACCAGGTTCACACCGGACTGCACCTGATTGATATCGCTGGTCATCCTTGTGATCAGTGTGGAGGAACCGATAGTGTCCATCTCCGAAAAAGTAAATTTCTGAATATGCTCAAACAGGGCGTGCCGCACGCCGGTCCCGAATCCCGCCGCCGCTTTCGCCGCAAAATACTGGGCTGTGATCGAGCACACAAGCCCGATCAGCCCGAGGGCGACCAGCACAAAACACATCTTAATAATGTAAGGCTGATCCTTCTGCGCGATCCCCACGTCGATCACCGCTGCCATGACCAGCGGGACAAACAGTTCAAACAATGCCTCCAGCATCTTGAACAGGGGAGCGCAGACAGATTCTTTTTTATAATTTTTCAGATATACAAGAAGTGATCTCATTCGTGCTCTCCATTCCTTTTTCTTGATCCGGGATCTTGAGGTTTCCCGAAAATCTTCCTGTCTATTCTAACATATCATGAAAAATATAAAAACAGATAAATTTTCGTCATTTACCCGGAATCTTCCCGTCAGTTGCCGTTCACAGCAGGCGGCGGCCATGTATGAGCAGCATCCCGGCAAACGCCTGCTCATGCATGGCCGCCTGCCGGGCGTATCGCACAAAAAAACGCGGCGCACATATAAAAAATAGGCTTCGCCTATTCAACTCCCCTGCCCCTCAATCATGAGGGGTTAGGGGTTCCCTTTTGTTACTTTT
>CALWQS010000138.1 GCA_944383745.1 uncultured Mediterraneibacter sp.
TCCGCTGCATGACGTGCTTCCGCTCGTGGGAGCGTGGATTGAAACCACCTACCGATAGGAAAGATTGTGCAGGATTGCCGTCGCTCCCTGCGTGGGAGCGTGGATTGAAACTCCCCTTATCCCTGGGGGCTGGGAATTAAAAAGCACCGTCGCTCCCTGCGTGGGGGCGTGGATTGAAACAAAAACGGAATCCTCGTGGATTTAACATACTATGGTCGCTCCCTGCATAGGGGGCGTGGATTGAAACACGAAAAGCGGCGAGCTGAAAGCAAATTTCAGGGTCGCTTCCCGTGTGGTGACTTGGATTAAAACAGCATATCATAAAGTTTTTCTTCAAAAATCATAAGCTGTCATTTCCTGCAATGGAACAAAAGTTTCAACAGCTCAGAAGGACGCAGTGCTTCCCTATGTGATCAGGCGGAAAGCAAAGAATATGCTTAAAATAAAAACGATAGAATTACGGAGGAACGAATATATGGAAAAGTGGAGTAAAAGAGCAATCGTGCTGTTATGCGGCTTAAGTTTATGGATTTTCTATTTTTTTCAACAGGAATTATCCAAGTACGGGCTTTACACTATTATCAGCTACAATGTGCATGAAGTTGCTTCTGTGATACCATTCCTCTGTATAGGAACAGCAGTGATCTGGTGTGGATGCCTTCTGATGAAAGCAGTAAAAAAGAAGAAATGTGACGGACAGGATAAAGTTTTTATTGGGATACTGCTGGTGATTATATTCCTGCTGGGGTATTACGTTTATCAGGATGCATCTGGAGTCAGCGTGACCGTTGTTTCCACGGTAGAAAGTGTGGACATGCAGAAAGGAGAAGTCGTGATCAGGGATTCGGAGGGAAAGAAAGTGACGCTGGAATCTCCTGAACTGGTAAATGGTATGCTTGAGACCAATGGGGCAGAGTATCTGATCACGTACGAATGGGATGGGAAGACATCGGAGCTGCAGTGGATTTCTTTGATTGAATGAGGAATGTGCGGAGAGAATACAAATTGAAACAAGCATGAGAAAAGCGGAACAGCCACCCGGACTATTCCGCTTTTCTCATTGTAAAGTTTATAGAATAATACGGATCCTGTCCGTATTCCGGCACCAGTATGGAATTATGCTCCATGGGAGTATATCCGGAGTGGTCTACCGAGCATTCTATGACGACTCCTGCCGCGGCAAAGATAAAATCATCATACGTGCCGGCCTTTTCTCTGATTTCCCGATAAATTCTGTCCGGGGTGACCGGCAGAAGGAAATAATCATCCTGGGCGCAGATGTAGGAGACCGCGGCAGCAGCCATGAAATCGCCGTATGAGGTGACGGATCTGTTCTCGTCTGTATATGACTGGGAGAAGCTGATCTCTGTCACGCTGTCATCTTTTTCCGTAAACTGAAGATCAGGCAGCTCGCCGAAGTTATCGGTAAAGCTCTGAGAATAATTGGGGAGATTCTGCCAGACGCCGTTTTCGTCCAGAACCATCGGAAGCGCGATGTAATTATAAGGAGCAGCGTCGGGCACGTTTACCGGGCGGCTGATTCCATAATATTCCTGGAGCTGGTTGTAGTTTTCGCAGAACTCCGCTGTAGTGAGGCTGCCGCGGTTGACCGGGAGCGCTCCCGACTGCCCGGCGAGAAAGGTGAGGAAGAGAAGGCAGGCGTCCGCAGCAAGAAATTCTACAGTCTGGATAGGGGCGGACTTGTTTTTTAAAGTGAGGATGGAATCAATTTCCCACTCAAGCATCTCTTCATTTTTGCAGCCCTGGTAGGAGCGGTACAGCCGTACAAGATAATATATGGGCAGAGAGAATCCGTATCCGTAGCGCAGTACGGTCCATGTTCTGTATTTTGCGTCATGCCATGACAGGCGGGAACCGTCGGGTGCAGTCACGCGCAGCCCGAAGAGCAGTTTCCCCGGTGTTGTGCCCGTCAGGGAGAGCAGCGCCGGTTCCAGGAGAAGCAGAAGGAGCATCGGCGTGATCCAGCTGAAGATAAGAACGCCGGCGCTGAAAGACCTTACGTTGATGTGCAGCACCATGGCAAGGAAGCAGTCGGTGAGCAGATTGAGGATTGCAAAGTCGATGCTTCTTGCAAAAAAACGTTTCCATGGAGCGGTTACTTTCATGAGCGTGTCTTCCTTAAGTTCCGGCGCATCCGAGGGATTGTTTATAAGCGACAGGTAGTGTTCTGCATCCAGGGAGCGGTAGTCTGCGCCGTCGGTACAGATCTGGCTGCAGATGCTCCGGCAGTGTTCGAGTTCCTCTGCACTTTTCTTGAGATGAGGGATATGCGAGGAAAGGACTTCTGTCAGCGTGCTCTTGCCGAGGCTTATGGAACGGATATCTTCCAGGCTGAGGTGAAGCGTGCGGAGCAGCCGGATTTTATGCAGGGTGTTCAGATCCTCTTCGGAATAGTTACGGCAGCCGTTGGAATCCCTTGCCGGGCGGAGCAGACCTTGTGTTTCGTAGAAACGGATATTTGCCCTTGTCATGCCGGACAAGTTTTCTATTTCTTTTGTCGTCATTGTGTGTCGCCTCCTGCGGTTTGATCTGAGGCTATCATAATCTATAAAGGTGGTTTACAGTCAAGCAAATCTATGTTAAATCGTAAAAATTTTCAGAGGCGGAATATCTGTTGTTAAATTCTGTGGATTTTTCTGCTATAATGGCTCTGTTGTTAAGGAGGAAAGAGCTGTGAGCAGAATATTGATCATTGAAGATGATACAGATATCAACAACATGATGGCGGACGCGCTTCGGAAAGCGCGATACGAGTGCACCCAGGCGTTTTCCGGAACGGAGGGGCTGCTATATATAGGAAGAGATGCGTTTGACCTGGCTGTCCTGGATCTGATGCTTCCGGGAATGAACGGGGAGGAACTGCTTCCGCAGATTAAGGCAGAGCAGAATATTCCGGTCATTGTCGTATCCGCGAAGGACAGCATTGACAGCAAGGTGGGGCTTCTGACCTCCGGGGCGGAGGACTATCTGACAAAGCCGTTTGACATCCAGGAGTTCGTCGCCAGAGTGGGAGTGCAGATCAGGAGATTCGCAGGAAAAGGGGAGGAAAGTTCCGGCGGACAATCGGATGTGCTGTCTTACCGGGAACTGGTGCTTCATACAGATTCGTACACTGCAGCAGTGGGCGGACGGCCGGTGGAACTGACAAGACAGGAGTTTAAGATCCTGGAGCTGCTGCTTTTACATCCGAATAAGGTTTTCTCCAAACAGGATATCTATGACTATGCGTGGGATGAGATTTATATCGGAGAGGACAAGACGATCAACGTGCATATCAGCAATATCCGGAAAAAACTGAAGGCAGTTACGGAGGAAGAGTATATTGAAACCGTATGGGGGATTGGCTTCCGATTGAAAAAGCAGCTTTAACATTTCTTAAACTTTGCTTTGCGATTGATTAGTATCTGGCTGGTAAGATGGTGTACGTAAAGCAAAGGAGGCATGAAGCAATGGAATACTTACTGAGTACAAACAGCCTGACCAAGCAGTATGGCAGGCATAAAGCGGTGGATTCCGTGAATATCCATATCCGCCGGGGAGATATCTACGGGCTGATCGGCCGTAATGGCGCTGGAAAGACGACTCTTCTGAAAATGGTCAGCGGGCTTGCGTCGCCGACGGACGGAGATTTTACTTTGTTCGGAAAGCGGGGGAAAAGCGCATACCGGTATCTGTCCCGCGTGGGTGCGTTGATCGAGGCGCCGGGGATCTACCCGAACATGTCCGCGGCGGACAATCTGAAGTTAAAATGTCTGGCAATGGGAGTCCGCAAGAAGGGCGAGATCGAGGAACTGCTTGATATCGTGGGGCTCTCTGACACCGGGAAGAAAAAGGTGAAGAACTTTTCTATGGGAATGAAGCAGCGGCTGGGAATCGCGCTGGCGCTTGTGGGAGATCCGGATCTTGTGATCCTGGATGAACCGATCAACGGCCTGGATCCGCAGGGAATCGCCGAAGTGCGTGATACGCTGTCCCGCCTGAACCGGGAGAGGGACCTTACGATGATCATTTCCAGCCATATCCTGGAAGAACTCGCCAAGATTGCCACACGGTACGGGATCATCCATGACGGTATCCTTCTCCAGGAGCTGACGAGGGAGGAACTGCTGGAGAGATGCAGTGAGCGGATCGAACTGAAGACGGACGATACGCGCAGAGCCTGTACTGTGCTGGATGAGATGGGAATCTCGCGATATAAAGTGATTGACGCTGATACGATCCACATTTTTGAGCGGCTGAATGACAGCGGTGGGATCACGATGGCACTTGCTGCGAATCAGATCAGAACGATCGGGATCACAGTGAAGAATGAGGCACTGGAAGACTATTACTTAAATCTCACAGGGGGTGGCGTCAATGCTTAATCTGATGAAAATGGATCTTTACCGGGTGTTCCATTCTCTTTCCACATGGATCATCATTCTTTTTACTGTTGGAATCGCTCTTTTCTGTGTCGTTATGGTTCAGGGAGATCTGGACGCCATGGCGGAGGATCCTGCGTATGCGCAGGAAATGGGACAGGAGTTTGCGGATTCTTCTGATGGAAATGAAGACAGAAATATCGGGCTTTATTCCGAATCCGATCCGGAATGGGTCGAGGGGGAGATAGAAGCGGGAGAATTTATCAGTTCACAGATCCAGAGCGGTCTGCTGACGCTTCTGGTTGTTATCTTCGCGGCAGTCTTCGCCAGCGCGGAGCAGAAGAACGGCTATATAAAAAATATAGCGGGACAGCTTTCCAACAGAGGCATTCTGGCGCTTTCCAAGCTGGCAGCCTCTGCGGTGCAGATATTCCTTATGTTCCTGACGTTCATTCTCGTGACGGGAGCGGCTGGAAAGCTCCTGTGGGGAGGAAGATTTACACTTGGTTCCCTGACAGACATGCTTTCGTTCCTCGGCGCGCAGTATCTGCTGAATCTGGGAATCGCCGCGCTGATCCTGTTCTTCTGTACGCTGACCAAGAGTTCGGCTTTCAGCATGACAGCGGGGATCATGATGGTCATGGGACTTTTCATTCCGATATATTCTATCATCAACAGAGCAGTCTACGAGATAAAGCCTTCCTGGGATTTTGATATCAGCCTGCTTGTTCCGGATGGGAATATCGGTCTGGCGGGGATTCACGCGTCCTCTGAGATTCTGGTCCGTGCGGCGGCTGTGGGAGCGGTGTATGTGATCCTGTGCTCAGCGGCGGCAGTGCTGATTATGAAGAAGCGGGATGTCCGATAGGAAAAGTTTTTATAGTAATAAAAGCGCTGAGCAGGCTGTCAAAGAGGCGGCCTGCATGGAGCGCCGGGAGATTAATTATGGTTGTTTGGGCGTCAGCCGCAACGGCTGCGGCAGTTATTTTAGTTGTAATCTTAGTGTTTTACAGGCGGCAGATCAGGAAGATCGGCCGCCAGCTTGAGTTTTTGAAAGACAACAGAACAAATCTCAGGCTGACCTCTGATCTGCCGCTCGGGGAGACGAATGAGCTGATCGACGGGATCAATGCGGTGCTCGACGAGTCCAGGGAGATCCGGGAGCGGGCGCGGCGAAGCGAGACACAGCTCAAAGAGACGATTACGAATCTGTCCCATGACATCCGCACTCCGCTCACGTCGCTGGACGGCTATTTTCAGCTTTTACAGCAGAG
>CALWQS010000139.1 GCA_944383745.1 uncultured Mediterraneibacter sp.
TTCCCACTTTCGCATGGTGTAGATATAATACGGCACCAGCGGGATCAGCGCCGCGATCCATGCCGCCGGATCGGAAAGGCAGACTCCCGCGAAGCTTGTCCTCCCCGCCACGGTCATAACGATGGCGCTCCTTGCCGCAAGCTCGAATACTCCGCCCAGCATGGGAACCAGGCCGTACCCCATTCCCTGAAGCGTGTTTCTGTAGAGGAAAATACTTCCGAGGAACGGATAACACCAGAATACGGTGCGGAAATAGACTGACGCCGCATCGATCACTTCTGTTTCTGATGCGCTGACGAACAGGAGCATCATGTATTTTCCGAAGAAAAATACGAGAGCCATTGTAACCACACTCCAGATCAGGATCATGACCTGGGTATACTTCACTCCGATCTTCACCCGGTCCATCTTCCCCGCTCCCCGGTTCTGCCCCACAAAGGTCGCGATAGTAGCGCCAAAGGCCGTGAACACCGTCGCAATGATATTCTGCAGTTTTCCAGCCGCGGCAAAGCCCGCCATATAAATTTCTCCATAGACATTGACCGCACCCTGGACGATGATCGTCCCGATGGCTGTGATGGAGAACTGAAGCCCCATAGGGATTCCCAGCGAAAGCAGATGCCCGAAGCTCCGGAAAGAAATCCTGAAGTCCTCCTTTTTCAAATGAAGGATCGGGAATTTCTTCAGAATGTAGACAAAACACAGCAGGGCGGAGATCCCCTGGGCGATAACTGTTGCATAGGCACAGCCTTCCACTCCCATCCCGAACCAGACGATAAACGCAATATCCAGCGCCACATTGATCGCAGCGGAGATGATCAGAAAATAGAGCGGTGACTTTGAGTCCCCCAGCGCACGCAGAAACGCCGCCAGCGAATTGTATGCCGCCGTTACGATCAGCCCTGCATAGATAATTCCCATGTACGCTGTCACATCCGGCATAATCTCATCGGAAAAGTTCATCATCCTCAGGATAGGCTCGTTCAGGATAAGAAGCCCTGCGGTCATGACAATGGCAAAAGACGCTGCCAGATAGATCGACATGGCAACGTAGTGCCTCATCTGATCATATCTCCTGGCGCCGAACCGCTGGGATACCAGGATCGCGAACCCGCTGCTTAAGCCGTTCAGCCATCCGGTCACAAAGAACATCAGAGAACCCGTGCTCCCGATAGCGGCCAGCGCGTTGACTCCGATAAACTGTCCCGCCACGATGGAATCCGCCACATTGTAAAACTGCTGAAATATATTCCCAAGACAGACCGGTATCATAAACTGAAGGATCAGCCGTACCGGGCTGCCTGACGTCATATCATTTGTAGTGTCCGCTGACATAGATGTCCCCCCGATCAATTTTAATTTTCTGAAGTCTGCCGCCGAGCCGCCCCATATCCGGGAAAGCGCCGGCCTTCACCTCTTCGATATCCGTAACTCCCTTTCCTGTATTCGGATGGATCTGTGAATACACTGCGTCCGCCAGGAAAAGCACCATCAGCGCAGTGCAGACAGCCATCACCTTTCTTTCGTTGAACCGGCTCACCAGATCATCGGTCATCGGGGCGATAATATAGACGATCGCCAGTCCGCCGATGCCGAATACGAGCAGCCCTTCTGCACAGATCCTGCCGTTCAGGTTCAGGAAATAACCGCTGTAATCCCACCACTTCGTACCGCCTGTGGCAATCTCCATGACAAGCGACGTCATATACTCAAGGAAGCCGCAGAGCACAATCGTCGCTCCGAACTCCAGCGCAGGGTTCCTCCGGAAACGGTTCAGCACCGTCAGGATCAGGACGGCTCCCGTGCCGTAGATCGGGAGCCAGGGCCCGTGCAGGGCGCCTCGGTTGACAAATTCACCGTAAGATACAAGGTGCATCCCCACTTCCCACAGCCAGCCGAACACCGACATACCGAGGAAAATCACGATCAGCGACCACACCGAATAGCGGCGCATGTAGTTTAATGACTGTACGAGTTTGCGCCGTTCCTCCTCCGGTATCGGATAGAGGCGCACCGGGTACGCTTCCCTCTGTACATCGTCGATCATGGAATGAACCCTGACATAATCCGCCTGATGCCGCTCGTATGCACGCTCCTGTTCTCTTCTTAAAAGCAGCACTCCAAAATTGCGCGCAAGGAAACCGCGCCAGCCTGTCAGTTCCTCCGCTCTGTCTTCCGGCTGCTCCATCACTTTGATCACATCCGGATATTTTGCCGCGATCACATAGTATTCCGCCTTCTCGTAGAGATAGCTGTCATACAGAAGCTCCGCTCCCGGGATCCCCTTCTCTATCGCCTCTGCTCTCAGCTCCGCATAATATCTGGTGAAAGCTGCCGTCTTATAGGGATTGGTATACAGGACGTTAAAAATTCCCATTGTAAGCGCTCCCAGCACTTCCCAGCCGAGGAACGAAAGCTCGAATACAAAGCACTGCCACTTGTGTCCTTTCATCATCTTCCTGGACAGTGTGACCGCCTGGCGCGCCGTCATATCCGGATTCTCCGCTGCGATGTACGGCACCAGGAAATAGGAATAACGCTTGACCGCGATCCCGACGAGCGTCAGGCACCACAGCAGATACCATATATATTTCACGAACATGATCCACGAGGCTTTCAGCCATTTCTTCACACGGAGAAGAAATACAAAACGCTGGGGCGTCACTCTGTCGTAGATCATTCCTTCAAGAAATACACGCCGGATCACCACAGGAAATGTATTCTGTATCAGGAACCAGAAGGCAAACATTCCCAGGGCGCCGATGATAATCAGGATCAGGATTCCGAGATTGTCTGATCCGGTGATCGAACCGATTGCTGCCGCGGCAGTCACAAGGATCGATCCCGAGCTTACCTGATTTACGATATCCGACAGCACGCCGCGGGTGCGCCCGAGCATGGGATTCCCGTTTTCGGAGTCTTCGATGGCGTTCTGCCGGATCTCCTGTGATATTTCCCTTCCCGCCTGCATATTCTCCTCTGTCATGATGCGGATCACATCCGTCCAGCCGATGCTGTCCACTTTCGTCTTGATCGTATAAGTTCCTTCTCCGTTCAGATCACTTTGCACCTGTTCAAATGTCTCTTCGTAATTCTGCGCGGTAGAAAAATTCAGCGAACTGGTAAACTCCGCTGCCAGAAATGCCGCGATCAGGCAGGCCGCCACGAAGATCACATAATGTCTCTTCAGAGATTCCCTGCCAAGCCGTTTCATCTGTTTTCTTGTCTTCATCTTCTTTTGTACGCGGTGTGCGCTCTCAAAAGCCTGCCGCTTCCCCCTGTGTTAATCCACGTACAGTATACGCAGAAGAGAGGGAAAAGGCAAGCAGCACTTTCCTCTCATTTTCAAACTTCATCCTGCCGGAATATCTCCAGATACACCCTCACCATATTCTCCTGATACCCGGCTTTTCCGCTCTTTTTCAGGGCTTCTGCCGTCCCCTTCAATTCCGGATCCTCCACTTTCTCCATCATCTTCTGTCTCCTCTGCGAGACTGGCTCCGTTGACATGCACATCTCATAGTCGTCCGCCGACATATGCCAGCAGTGGAATTGTCCCTTATAATACCGTTTCAGCCTCTGCGCGATCAGAAGCCCCTCCGGATCGATATCGCCGCCGTACCACACTTCTGTCCCTGACTGCGCCAGCAGGTCAAGAAGCAGAAGAGAGCTGAATCTCGGCTGTCCATTCATGCACATCAGTCCGCATTTTCGATCCCATTTTCCACAGAGGACCGCATAAACAGACGGGTTTTCCACAATATACATCCGATTTTCCGGACAGGAGGCAGATTTCCATCCCGCGATTACAGATAACGGGATCTGGACAGGCTCTCCCTCTTCGAGAAATCCTTCCATTCCCGCGTGGTTTCTTCCGTTTCTGCTCTCAGCCCGGATTCCTGCTGCCAGAGCATAGTTCGACACATCGTCCTTCAGAAGCCCCGCCTTCAGAAACATTCTCTGTTTCTGAAACGCCGGAAAGCATCTGTCCTCGATGTTTTTTTCTCCGCGCCCGCCGCTTGTTCCGTCTTCCGCCTCTGCCCGCCGCACATACCATTCCACCAGCATTTCCAGATATTTTCCATCCTTTGTGCCCACGTCGAAGGCATGGGGATTTCCCGTGATCTCCGCTGCGAATACTGCCAGATACCCGGCAGGCATTCCGGTCGGATCCGATCCTTTTTCCGCAGGGAGAGCATCCAGGATACGCGCACCCAGCATCAGCAGCCGCTCCGCCTCGTCAAGATTTCCTCCTGCTTCCCGTCCGCGCTTTTTCAGATATGACAGAAAGCCGCCGCCCTGCATCTCACTGATCTCGTCGATCCACCGCGAAGCCAATGACCCCGCCTCTTTTTTCGCCCTGTCTAAAAGCGCCGCCCACTGTCTGTCCTCGCGCTGTCTCTGTTCCTTTCTTCCCTCCGCTGGTTCACGGAAGTACAGCTCCAGCACATCTTTCCCGCTGATCCCCGCGAAACGGCTTCCTTCCAGCGCCTTCTCAAAACGCTCCGCGGAAACAGAGGCCGACTTCTTCCCATGATAATTCCGCAGAAGAAAGCCTTCCAGATCCTCCCGCTCAGATTCTTTCAGGTTCTTCAATGTCACTGTCCCCGCGAATCTGCCATAGGAAAGATACTTTTCCCGAAATCCGCGCAGAAGTTTCCCCAAGACCGGCCGTTCCCGAAAGTACTGCAGGCACTCGGCCTGCTGCTTCTCATCTTCAGAACATTCCCCCGCAGGTCTTCCATTCACAACTCCATTTTCCGCAAGTTTCTCCCCCATAAGCAATTCTTAAGCCTCCTGTGCTGCCTGCTTCTCCATCTCAGACTCATCCTCCAGCATGACCCGCGAATGACCGTTCCACAGATAGGGCATAACAGTCACAAATTTTGCATTCTCCGGGCGCAGGAGCTGATAGATCGCCAGAGCGTCCAGCGTATCGCAGTCACCCCACAGCACCTGGGAATTAATGATAAAGTCAAATTGAAATTCTGCCATCAGCCGGAACATATCCCGGATGTTCCGGTTATCCACGCCAGCAAACGCTTCGTCCAGGGAAATCAGCCGCGGCGCGTCCGGACGGCCTCCCTGATATTTTGCCACCACCGCCGAGAAGAGGGGCACGTACATTGCCATCGCCTTCTCCCCGCCGCTGAATGTGCCGAACACACTGTTCGTCAGCTCCTTCACTCTTTCTCCGCTTTTCTGGGAAAAGAGCTGGAACTCAAACCATTTCCGGTAATCCAGAGTTTCCTTCATCACCTGATAGAAGGAGATCATGCCGCCGCTGTCCCTTGCATGGCGTCTTGCCTCTTCCACCTTCGAGCGGAAATGGGCGGACATCTTTGCCGCCTCGTCCTCCCGCATCAGGCGGTAGTCCTTTTTCAACAGCTCAACCAGCTCTTTTGTGTCGAGCTGTTCCTCCGTCTCCGCCGTTTTGCTTCTCCATCTTAAGTTCAGCTTCAGCCCGCTGGATGTGTTCATGGCTCCCATCAGAGAGTTCATCTTCTCCACCCAGGCGTTCGAGCTGTTGATCTTGCCGCGGATCTTCCGGCTCACCGT
>CALWQS010000140.1 GCA_944383745.1 uncultured Mediterraneibacter sp.
GAGACGGGACTGCCGGACCACGGGGCGACCCACCAGGGATTCTCAGATCAGTCCTGCTGGGCGAGAGGGCAGGCGTGGGCGATCCTCGGGATGCCCCTTCACGCGAGGATTTCCGGAGACGGCATGACAGAGGATGAGAAGGAGCTGTACGGGAAGATCGTGGAATACTTTGATTCCCATCTGCCCTCCGACGGCATGCCGTACTGGGATCTGATCTTCGGCGAGGGATCCGATCAGCCCAGGGACAGCTCCGCGCTGGCGATCGCTGCCTGCGGAATGCTTGAAATGAAGGAAACAGAGAAGGCGTACGGGATGCTCAAGACACTGATCGATCAGGCGTCGACTGCGGCAGAGCCGGAAAGCGAAGGGCTTCTGCTCCACGGCGTGTACGCCTACGCGGAAGGAAAGGGAGTGGACGAGCCGGACCTGTGGGGCGACTATTTCTATATGGAAGCGCTCTGCCGCGTATGCGATCCGGACTGGACGCCTTACTGGTAAGAAGCAGAAAAGGGAGAGTTAAGATAGTATGGAAAAGATTAAAATAGAGGTATTGAACGCGGGCGGGGAAGTGCTCGCCGAGTACAGCGGAAGCGAAGAGGCTGCATTTGTCTACGACCGTCCTTACTGCGAAGGCGACAGGATCCGGATCGAGGCGGAGCCGAAGAACAGCTTCTGGTGGATTCAGGTTGACGACGCGGTCGGGAAATCCATGGTGTACCTCACCGGGGCGATGGAGTATGTGATCCCCTTCGGCGAGCAGAAGCTGAACCTTTCTCCGAAGGCGTTTGAAGGAGACTGGCATCTCATCAGCGTGAGAAAGGCAAAAGCATTCGAGTACAGCGGATACCGCTGCCTGTCCGTGAACGTGAACGACCAGCATGGACAGGAGAACGCCTATCCGCACGCGTCCGCCAACGTGGAGACACGGGGCGAGTCAGTGTTCGCGGCGATGAACGCCATTGACGGGACGATCGTTCCCCAGTGCCATGGAAGATGGCCCTATGAGTCCTGGGGGATCAACCGCAGGGAGGACGCCAGGTGGCGGCTGGATTTCGGAAGGACGGTGAAGGTAGATAAGGTCATCGTTTATCTGCGGGCGGATTTCCCGCATGACAACTGGTGGACAGAAGGAAAAGTGACATTTTCAGACGGGACAGAGATGATCCTTCCGTTTGAGAAGGGCGGACACGGACAGGAGTTCTGCTTTGAGCCGAAGCAGATCGAGTGGCTGGAGTTCTCCGACCTTAAGAAAGCGGACGATCCGTCTCCATTCCCGGCGTTGACACAGTTTGAGGTTTATGGAACAGAACAGGAGTAGAAAGATGAAATTAAAAAAAGTGAACAGGCTGCTGGCGCTGGCATGCGCGGCGGCAGTGACGGCGTCCGGATTCTGCCCGGCGGCGCCGGTGAAGGCGGAGGGAACCTCCGGCATGGCAGAGGCTGAAATCAGCGGGCAGCAGGAAGAGGGCGGCATCAGCACAC
This sequence comes from uncultured Mediterraneibacter sp., assembly GCA_944383745.1. GTDB lineage: Bacteria > Bacillota > Clostridia > Lachnospirales > Lachnospiraceae > Mediterraneibacter. The sequence goes on from CALWQS010000140.1 coordinate 1,483, forward strand.
AGGCAGAGGACAGCACGGAAAATATGATTCTTTACTGGTCGGACGACCTGGAAGAGACGGCGGCGGTGAGCGGAACAGCCGCAAGTTACTGGGCAGGCGGAACAGCGGCGAAGAACTGGACCGGACTGTGGCAGGCAAAGGCATTCACGAACGAGAAAGCGGTGATTTCCCTGGACAAGGAGACTTTTGCGTCAGGGAGCCAGTCGGTTCATTATTCGAGTACGGACGCATCGGGAAGAATCAGCGTATCGCTGGGCTCCGCGCTGCAGAATGTTGATTTTACAAAGAACTACATCCTCCGCGCCAAGGTGAAGGCGGAGAATGTGACGGTAAGCGGAAACAACGGCTTCTATATGAGAGGCAAAGCGAATAATGTGACGATCACACCGGAAGGGACAAGGGTGAACGGGACAACGGACGGCTGGATCACCTACGACGTACCGCTCCGGAACCTGGAGTCAGTGGGCGGCGCGCAGAGCGGAGCGCTGGCTCTGGAAATCTTCTTTGACTATCTGACGGGCGACGTGTGGTTTGATTCGATCGAGCTGTGGCAGGATTACCAGATCAGCCTCAGCGAGACTGAGAAGACGATCAAGCCGGGAGAGAGCTTCCAGCTGGAAGTGCAGTGCGACTCAGAGGAAGTGGACCTGTCCAAGGTCACATGGTCATCCTCCAATCCGGAGGCTGTTTCCGTAGATGAGAACGGAATGATCACAGCGAAAAAGCTCGGCACTGCCGTCATCACGGCGAAGCTGGACGACAGCCACACCGCGGCCTGCACCGTGCAGGTGGACGACCCGGAGATGCTGGCGCCCCAGTATGAAGAGATGCGCAGCAGATGGACGGATCGCCTGACAGGCAACGGTTCTTCCATCACGGACGACGAGGACTTCCAGACGAGTATGGAATCAATGGCGCAGGATGCAGAGGAAGCAACGGAAAATATGGCGGACATCCCTGCAGACGGAAGCCATGTGGACGCGCTCTGGAGCGATCTTGACCTGGAGATCAAGTACGTGGCGACCTCCGACGCCTCATACACGGAGGATCTGAATACGGCATATACCAGACTGCAGGCCATGGCGACAGCATACGCGGCAGAGAACTGCAGACTCTATCACGACGAGGACCTGAAGGAGCGCATCCTGTACGCCCTTGAGTGGCTGTATGACAACGGATACAATGAAAACTATAATGTGGAGAAGCAGCTCTACGGAAACTGGTGGCACTGGGAGATCGGCATCCCGCAGGCATTGGGAAGCACAGTGATCCTGATGTACGAAGACCTGTCCCAGGAGCAGATCGATAAGTTCTATGCAACGCTCTACCGGTTCAACCAGGACCCGACCGTCGTATACAAGGTACAGGGCTGGGGCACGATGGAGATGACGAGCGCCAACCTGATGGATACCTCACTTGTGGCGGCGCTTCGGAGCGCCATCGGCAATACGCAGGACGGGATCGGAGCCGCGGTCAACGCGCTTAGCACGGTGACCGGGTTCGTCACGGACGGCGACGGCTTCTATGAGGACGGCTCCTGTATCCAGCACAGCAATCTCGCCTATACGGGAGGATACGGGCTTACGCTCCTGAAAGGGATCGAGCGCATCCTGCTTCTCTCGAATGACACGGCATGGCAGGCTTCCGCAGACGACCTGGAAAGCGTCTATACCTGGATCTGGGAGGGATACCGCCCGCTGTTCGCAGACGGCGCCATGATGGATATGGTGAGCGGACGCAGTATCGCGAGACCGAGCCATACAGAGCTTGAGACAGGCCGGGGAATCCTGGAAGCGGTCGTGCTTCTTGCAGACGGAGCACCGGAGGACAGAAAAGAGCAGCTCTTAAGCTTTGCAAAGAAACAGGTGCTCGCCGGGGCGGAGAACCTCGATACATTCTACAGCGGAATGGAAGCGTCTTCCATGATCGCGGCAAAACAGCTCGCGGCGGACGACAGCATCGAAGCCGACGACGGAACGCCGTACACGAAGATCTTCGGCAGCATGGACAAGGCGGCGGTCCACAGAGATGGCTATACACTGGGAATCAGCATGTTTTCCAGCAGGACCGGAAACTTCGAGTACATGAACAAGGAGAACACAAAGGGATGGCACATCTCAGACGGCGCTCTGTTCCTGTACAACGGCGATACAGGACAGTTCTCCAACAATTACTGGAACACGATCGATCCGCACCGCCTGCCGGGAATCACGACAGACCACACCGAGGGTACGAACTATGAGTCCGGCCTTGCGTACACAAGCGACAGAGACTATGCAGGCGGGTCATCCGTAGACGATCTGTATGCGACGGTCGCTATGGACTTCCACGGGCAGAACACAGATCTGACGGCGAAGAAGGCATGGTTTGCATTCGACGACGAAGTGGTGGCTCTTGGAACAGACATCAGCGGAATCACAAAGGATACAGAGACGATTATCGAGAACAAGCAGATCCGGGACGACGGATCGAACACACTCGTAGTCGACGGCGAAGAGGCGCAGGCAGAGCTTGGAGAGAGCGGCGCGGCCGGCGCGGAATATGCATGGATCGAGGGAAATAACGGCACGGACAGCATCGGATATTATTTCCCGGAGGGCGCGGATCTTGAGATCAAGAGAGAGGCGCGCACAGGAAGCTTCCAGGATATCAACGGCGCCGTGGCAGACGGCGCGGCTGGCTCTGAGGATGTGACAAGAGACTACTTAAGCCTTGCAGTGTCCCACGGAGACGGCACGGAAGAAGGCGCGGAGGACTATGCCTATGTCCTTCTGCCTGGCAGGACCGAGGAAGAGACAGCCGAGTATGCTTCCGGTTCAGAGATCGAGATCATCTCCAATACAGCCGAAGTACAGGCAGTAGCAGACAGGTCCTCCGGCGCATCCGGATACCAGTTCTGGACAGCCGCAAGTGCGGGAAATGTCTCCGCAGACCAGGCGTCCTCTGTCACGATGAAAGAGGAGGACGGCACGCTGAAGCTCGGCATCTCAGATCCGTCCCAGACGCAGGATTCCGTGACGATCCATGTCAGCGGATATAAGAACCTTCAGTACGTGGACGGAGATCAGGAAGTATCGGTGAATGTGACGGCGGACGGCGCGGACATTACCGTCGATACAAGCGCGGCGGCAGGAGAGAGCTTCGAGCTGACCCTGTCCTACGACGCGGAAAAACCGGAGACAGCCGTTTCCACAGCAGTGCTGGAGTATGCGATCGAGCTTGCGAAGGATGCAGACCTGACAGACGTTGTCCCGGCTGCCGCTGAGAAATTCAACGCAGCGCTCGCCAATGCGGAAGAGATCGTGGAGCAGGTGAAAGCCGGCGATACATCGGTGACGCAGGAGATGGTGGACGAGAGCTGGCAGGAGCTGGTACGCGCGATGCAGTACCTGTCGTTTAAGCAGGGCGATAAGACAAACCTGAACAAGGTGATCGCGATGGCAGAGAGCCTGGATCTTGACAGATATCTCCTGGCAGGGCAGGACGCCTTCACAGAGGCGCTGGACACCGCAAGAGCGGCAGCGGCGGATGAGAATGCGATGGAGAAGGAGATCGAGGAGGCTTGGAGAGAGCTTCTCGCCGCAATGGGCAGTCTCCGTCTGAAACCGAGCAAGGAGCTCCTCGAGGACCTGATCAGCCAGGCGCAGTCTGTCGACACAGCGGCATATACGGAGGAGTCTGTGCAGGCTCTCACAGCAGCGCTTGCAGATGCGGTCGCCGTATTTGACGACGATCAGGCGGACAAGGAGCAGGTAGAAGAAGCACAGTCCGCTCTCAAGGCTGCGCTGGCCGGACTTACGGCGAAGACAGAAGCAGGCGGATCAGATACAGCCGGCGCTGATACAGATACAGGAAACGGCGGAATCGGTACAGCGGGCTCAGGAACTGCGGAAACTGTGAACAGCAGCGCGGACCGCGCGGTGAAGACCGGGGACAGCTCCCCGGCAGTACCGCTGTACGCAGCGGCGGCAGCCCTCGCCCTTGTATGCGCGGCAGGTTCAGGGCTCGGCAAACAGGCCGATCGCGG
>CALWQS010000141.1 GCA_944383745.1 uncultured Mediterraneibacter sp.
GAGAGGAGGGGCGGGGGATCCTGGCGACTTTGGAGAAGGGTTTAGAAAATCTTAAAGCTCCGGAAGATGGCGTTAATCCGAAAAACAATATTGTTTGAGTGAAACGAGTTGTATTGTTTTTCGGATTGCTTTTAGCCATCTTTCGGAGCTTTTAGCTTTTCTTCCCCTTCGGAACGGAGCCCGGAGCCCCGCCCCTCCTCTCAGAATACGTCTTCGATTCCCATCTCCGCCCTGCCGGTTTCGTACGTTGATCCATCCAGAAGTTTCCGTTGCCAAACCCGAATTTATTCAGCCAGCGTCTCCCACAGCTCGTAGAGTTCTTCGAGCCGCGCCTCATTTTCGGCGCGTTCGGCGGTGAGTTCCTGACATTTGACGGAATTGGAGTAGACTTCCTCGAGGGTCATCTCGTGATCGATCTGGGCATTCCGATCCTCAAGGCGGCTGATCTCGTCCTCTGCCTTTTTCAGGTCATTTTTCCTTTTCCGCTCTCTTGCCTGCTGCTCCTTCTGTTCCTGCCAGCTGAGCTTTGATTCGGATGCCTGCGGGGCGGGAGCGGTCCGGGCGGCTCCGGAAGCGTTCTGCGCAGAGACGGAAGCGTACGCCCGGGTGAGCTCCTCTTTTTTCTCAAGGTAGTAGTCATAGTTGCCGATGTAGTTTACAAAGGTGCAGTTTACAAGCTCAAGGATCCGGGATGCGGTCTGATTGATGAAGTAGCGGTCGTGGGATACATAGAGCACGGTTCCGCTGTAGTTGTTCAGGGCTTCCTCGAGGATTTCCTTTGAAGTGATATCCAGATGGTTGGTCGGCTCGTCAAGGATGAGGAAGTTCGCCTCTGAAAGCATCAGCTTTGCGAGAGAGACGCGTCCCTTTTCGCCGCCGCTCAAAGTCCGGATCTCCTTGAACACATCATCCCCGGTGAACTGGAACGCGGCGAGTGTATTGCGTATCTGTGTATTATTCAGCTTCGGATAGTCATCCGAGATTTCGTCAAAGATTGTCTTCTCATCATGGAGGACGTGGTGTTCCTGGTCGTAGTAGCCGATTCTGACCTTGGCACCCAGGGTGAAAGAGCCTTTATCGGCGGAAATCACCTGATTCAGGATCTTGAGCAGGGTTGTCTTTCCGGTTCCGTTGTCCCCGATTACAGCGACATGCTCGCCACGTTTGATCTCAAAGTCTGCGTCGTCAAAGAGAAGCTGGCTTCCGAATCTCTTGGACAGGTGCTCCACTGTCAGCACATCATTCCCGCTGATGCAGGACGGTTCCAGCGTAAAATGGATTTCTTTTGCCGCTTCTGCCGGCTTCTCTACAGGAGTGAGCTTTTCCAGCATTTTTTCTCGGCTCTCGGCGCGGCGGATGGATTTCTCACGGTTAAATGATTTGAGCTTTTCGATAACCGCCTGCTGATGCCGTATCTCTCTCTGCTGATTGAGGTATTCTTTGAGCTGGGCGTCGCGTATCTGCTGCTTTTTCGCGGAATATGCCTTATAGTTTCCAAGATACATTCTGATCTCGCCCCGTTCGATCTCGATGACCTTTGTGACGACGCGGTTCAGGAAATACCGGTCGTGGGAGACGATGAATACGGCGCCGGGATAATTCATCAGGAAGGTCTCCAGCCAGGCAATGGAATTGAGATCCAGATGGTTGGTCGGCTCGTCAAGGAGAAGGATATCAGGGCGGGTCAGAAGGAGCTTGCCGAGGGATACCCGGGTCTTCTGCCCGCCTGAGAGAGTGTCTGTCTGCTTGGTAAAATCTTCCTCTGAAAATCCAAGCCCTTTGAGAACGCCGACGATCTCACTCTCGCAGGCATAGCCGTTCTGAGCTTCAAAATCAGACTGCAGCCGGTTGTAGGTCTCAAGCCGGCTCTGCAGCGCCTCCCCTGAGAGCGTGTGCAGTTCCTGCTCGATCGAGCGGAGCTGAGCCTCCATGGCGAAAATATCGGCCCGGGCGCTCTTTACCTCTTCATATATCGTATTTCCGGAAAGAAGGCTCTGGTGCTGCGCGAGATAGCCGATTGTCCTGCCTTTTGCCAGTATTACGCTGCCGCCGTCCAGCGGTTCTTCGCCCATGATCATCTTGAAGATGGTTGATTTTCCGGCTCCGTTTACACCGACCAGGGCGGCTTTCTCGTGGTCCTCTATATGAAAAGAGCCGTCGTGTACGATGACCTGCTCTCCAAATGATTTTTCTATATTATGACATGCGAGTATCATAGTACTCCTCCTCATATAAGTATGCTGCTGTTCGTATGGAAATCCGGCGTGAATATGCGCGGATATTATTACAGCCGGCGCTGTAACCGGATATTAACTCCAACTTACCATTATAGCGGAAATGCAGGAAAATACAAGATGAAGAAAAATTTGACATAAGAAAAAGTCTTATATATAATAAGTCTAGATTAAAAATGGAGGGCGAAGAATTTGGAACACAGAGGAATATCCCGGGCTGTCATATCGAGACTTCCAAGGTATTACAGATATCTGGGCGATCTGCTGGAGGCGGGAGTAGAGAGGATTTCATCCGGAGACTTGAGTAAGACGATGCATGTCACCGCATCCCAGATCCGTCAGGATTTGAACAATTTCGGCGGCTTTGGACAGCAGGGCTATGGCTACAATGTAAAATACTTATATACAGAGATCGGGAAAATCCTCGGACTGGATAAAAATCATAATTTTATTATTGTCGGAGCGGGCAATCTCGGGCAGGCGCTTGCCAATTATGCTTCTTTTGAGCGGAGCGGCTTTATCCTGAAGAGCCTGTTCGACGTGAATCCCCGTCTCGAGGGAGTTGCGATCCGAGGTGTTCCGGTCAGGATGATGGATGAGCTTGAGGATTTCCTGCAGAACAATGAGATCGAGATCGCGGCGCTCACGATACCGAAATCAAAGGCTGTCGAAGTCGCAGATATTCTGACTGCAAACGGAATCAAGGCAATCTGGAATTTTACGCACACAGATCTGACACTGCCGAAGGATGTAATCGTAGAAAGCGTCCACCTTTCAGACAGTCTTATGACACTTTCCTATAATATCAGCCGGAAAAATGAATCGAAGAAAAAGTAAAAACAAATGATATGAGAGAACCCCGCAGCGTGCTGCGGGGTATTTGAAGTTAGAAAGGCAAGGTGACAGAGATTGAGGTATCTGCCGAATGGAAAACAGATGAAGGAAGCGGATGATCATACAATACAGCAGATCGGAATCCCGTCTGTTGTGCTGATGGAGCGCGCGGCGCTGCAGATCGTTGATACCATGATACGGGAGAAGATCGACCTGCGAAAGGCTCTTATCGTATGCGGCAGCGGAAACAACGGAGGCGACGGATTTGCCGCCGCGCGGCTCCTAAAAGAGCGCGGATATGACGCTTCCGTGTTTTTTGCCGGAAAGGAAGGCTCACTCAGCGAAGAATGCCGGCTGCAGAAATCGATCGCCGGGCGGCTTGGAATCAGGATATTCACAGAGTTTCCGGAAGAGGAATATACTGTTATAATAGACGCTGTGTTCGGCGCTGGGCTGAACCGGGAGATCACAGGGCGCTTCCGGGAAGTCATCTGCTGGATGAACAAAAAGAGCGGGCAGAAGGTCGCGGCGGATATCCCTTCCGGCATCTGTTCTGAGAACGGGCAGGTGCTCGGGACAGCGTTCCGCGCGCATCTTACGATCGCGATCGAGTGCGTGAAGCTGGGATGCGTACTCTATCCCGGCAGAGAATATGCAGGCAGGATTGCTGCCGTTCCGATTGGGATAGACACATCGGTTTATTCCGGCCGGGAGGATGTCTGTTTTACCTATGAAAATGGAGAAATGCCGTATCTCCTTCCTCCGCGGAGTGAAAACTCGCACAAGGGCAGCTACGGGAAGGTGCTGATGATCACAGGCAGCCCGGGTATGGCGGGCGCTGCCTTTCTATCCGCACGCGCGGCATATACAGCCGGAGCCGGTCTGGTTCGGATCTATACGGCGGAAGAGAACAGAAGCGTTCTGCAGGGACTGCTCCCTGAGGCAGTGATTTCGTGCTGGAACGGATATGATAAGGAAGAGATGGACCGCCTTCTCGGCTGGGCGGATGTGGTCTGTATCGGATGCGGCCTGGGGCAGACTTCGGTATCGGAGAAGATCCTTCTTCATACAGTGCAAAGGGTGAAAAAGCCCTGTGTGATTGACGCGGACGGCCTCAATCTGCTGAGCGCGCATATGGAGCTCCTGGAGCAGACAGAGGGAAAGATTATTCTGACACCGCATATGAAGGAGATGTCAAGGCTTACGGGAAAAGCAGTCGAAGAGATCGCAGAACAGCGGATGCAGATTCTGGATCAGTTTACAGAACGATATCCCGCCGTATGTGTTCTTAAGGACAGCAGGACAGTCGCCGCGTGCCTGGAATATCCTAAGTTCGTCAATCTCGCCGGAAACAGCGCCATGGCAAAGGCGGGATCGGGCGACGTGCTGGCGGGAGTGATAACGGGTCTTCTCGCGCAGGGGATGGAACCGTTCCGCGGAGCCGCGCTTGGAGTCTGGCTGCATGCATGCGGAGGAGATGCGGCGAGAGATGAGAAGGGCGCTTACAGCGTCCTGGCCGGCGACCTGATCGACGGGATACAAAAGTGTATAAAAAACGCAGAGGAGTGCATTGAAAAATGAAACAGTACAGCAGGGTGTATGCAGAGATTGATCTGGATGCCATCGCATATAATATGGAGCAGATGAAGAAGCGGATCGGCGGAGATTCCCGCCTGATCGCGGTCATCAAGACAGACGGATATGGACACGGGGCAGTGCCCATTGCGAAAATGTTCGAAAGCGTCCCCTATGTTTGGGGATATGCGACTGCCTGTATAGGAGAGGCAGCTGTTCTGAGAAATCACGGAATCAAAAAGCCGATTCTTGTACTCGGCTGTGTTTTCCCGGATGAGTATGAAACAATGGTGCAGAACGAGGTACGGGCGGCTGTTTACACAGAAGAGATGGCTCGTGGAATCTCCGATACTGCGGTCAGATTGAATAAGACGGCGTATTGCCATATCAAGATTGATACAGGAATGGGGCGGATCGGTTTCCGGGTTAAGGAAGAGTCGGCGGACGCCATAGAACGCATCAGCCGTCTTCCGGGCATATGCATGGAGGGAATGTTTACACACTTTGCAAAGGCAGATGAAACGGATAAAACCTATACGCTCGTGCAGCACGAAAAGTTTCTCTGGATGAAACAGATGCTTGAGGAGCGAAATGTCTCCATCCGCTACTTTGACTGTGACAACAGCGCCGGGATCATTGATTTTCCGGATATGAAGCATGATCTTGCGAGAGCAGGGATCTCCACATACGGCATGTATCCGTCGGATGAGGTGGATAAAAGCGCCGTGAACCTGCGTCCCGCGCTCAGGCTGGTGAGCCATGTCAGCTTTGTCAAGGAAGTCGAGCCCGGAACATCCATCAGCTATGGGGGAACCTTCACTGCTCCGA
>CALWQS010000142.1 GCA_944383745.1 uncultured Mediterraneibacter sp.
GAAGGTGCGCCGCGTTCTGAAGGTAGGCGATACGGTGTCTGACATCAAGGAAGGCAGGAATGCAGGCGTCTGGTCCGCAGGAATCGTGGTCGGAAGCTCCGAGATGGGGCTGAGCCAGGCTGAGTATGAAGCTCTCAGCCAGGAAGAAAAGGACCGGCTGTGCAAAGAGACGGCTGACAGATTTTTAGAAGCGGGCGCAGATAAAGTGTTCTATACTATGGAAGATCTCGGGGAATTTCTCCTCGGATGAGAAAAGCGTCGTTCGATTTTGATGAAAATATCTGGAAAAATAAAGCTCTGTTTTGTGCAAAAAGGCATAAAACAGAGCTTTTTCCTACTTTACATAGATTTAACATTCTGCTGATTTTACATTTAACATTGCCCCTTTATGATGAATACCGTGGTCAAAAACAACACACAATAATCGAAATTGAAAAAGGAGATTATCAACAATGAAAATGAAAAAGTTTATCGCAGTTTTATCTATTGCAAGTATGATGGCTGTTGCAGCTGTCGGATGCGGAAGCAAGGACGGAGAGGACGCAGGCACAGACAAAGGTTCTGAAGGCTCCTGGGATGCAGCGAGCGCAATCAGCGTTGTTTCCCGTGAGGAGGGCTCAGGAACGAGAGGCGCTTTCACAGAGCTGTTCGGAGTTGTCGACGAGGACGACAATGATATGACGACACTGGATGCGCAGACGACAAATAATACATCTGTTATGATGACGACAGTATCTGAGAACGAGTACGCGATCGGGTACATATCCCTGGGATCTCTTGACGAGTCTCTTGTCAAGGCAGTGAAGATCGACGGCGCTGAAGCGACTGCAGAGAACATTGAGAACGGCTCCTACAAGGTGTCCAGACCGTTCAACGTAGCGATGAAGCCGGATCTTGACAATCCGGTTGCGACGGATTTCATGGCGTTCATCATGAGTACAGAAGGCCAGGAGGTGGTATCCGGCGAGGGATATATCCCGGTAGCTGAGGTAGAGGCTTACGCCGGAACTGCTCCGGAGGGAAGCTGCGTGGTAGGCGGTTCCTCTTCTGTATCTCCGCTGATGGAGAAGCTGATCGAGGCGTACAAGGAGGTCAATCCGAACGCATCCATCGAGCTTCAGACTACAGACTCCACAACAGGTATGACATCTGCAATCGAGGGAAGCTATGACATCGGTATGGCGTCCAGAGAGCTGAAAGACGAAGAGGCAGCCGAGCTGGAAGGCACAGTGATTGCAACAGACGGTATCGCGGTAATCGTGAATAAGGACAACCCGACAGACGACCTGTCAGTAGATCAGGTAAAATCCATCTACGTTGGCGACGTCACGACATGGGATGCGGTCTAATCCGAGGCGAAGCAGAATTTGACAGCTAAAAAAATTATAAGAGAAGGCTTTTTGCTTTGAATGTATGAGCCGGGCAGATATGTGAGATGTCTTCCCGGCTCATTAGGAGGAAAAAATGAAATCGAAAGCATGGACTGAAAAATTCATGCAGGGAGTATTTTTCGTAGCCGCGTGTGCATCCGTGCTGGCGGTGGCTCTCATCTGCGTCTTCCTGTTCGCAAATGGTATCCCTGCAATGAAGGAGATAGGATTTATCAAATTTTTGACCGGCGACGTCTGGAGACCGAGCAGCGAGCAGTTCGGCATCCTGTCGATGATCGTGGGAAGCCTCTATGTGACGGCGGGCGCGATTATCTTCGGCGTCCCGATCGGGATTCTGACGTCGGTATTCATGGCAATGTACTGCCCGAAGCGGATCTACAAGCCGCTGAAGGCGGCGACAGAGCTGCTTGCCGGAATCCCTTCTGTTATCTACGGATTCTTTGGGCTGGTGGTCGTCGTGCCGCTGGTCCGGGACTTCGGAAACGTGCTCTACAGAGCCGGAATTGTGGAGAAGGCCGGCGACGGAAACAGTATCCTGACGGCGTCGCTGATTCTTGGGATTATGATTCTGCCGACGATCATCGGGACAACGGAGAGCGCCATGCGCGCCGTCCCGTCCCATTACTATCAAGGATCTCTGGCGCTGGGGGCGACGAAGGAGAGAAGTATCTTCCGCGTAATCATCCCGGCTGCGAAGTCCGGTGTGGTTGCAGGGATCGTTCTCGGCATCGGGCGCGCGATCGGCGAGACGATGGCAGTGATTATGATCGCCGGGAACCAGCCGAGAATCACAGGAAGCATCCTTCAGGGAATCCGTACCCTGACCGGAAATATCGTAATTGAGATGGGATATGCGACCGGACTCCACAGAGAGGCGCTGATCGCAACGGGAGTTGTCCTCTTCGTATTTATCCTGATCATCAACTTCAGTGTGGCATTATTGAAGAGGGGGGCGGACCATGAGTAATAAGACGACCATCGGCGATAAGCTCAGGACTTACTTGAAGCATCCGGGTTCTTTTCTGGTGATGCTGCTTGTGATGCTGGCTGCGATTATCACTTTTGTTGTGCTGATCTTCCTGATTGCATATATCCTGATTAACGGAGTGCCGCACATCAAACCGTCTTTGTTTGCCTTGGAATACACCTCGGAAAATGCTTCGGTTGTGCCTGCGCTGGTCAATACAATCATTATGACATTTTTATCTCTGCTGATCGCTGTCCCGTTCGGAATCTTCTCTGCAATCTTCCTTGTGGAGTATGCGGGGAGAGGCAATAAGTTCGTGGAAGTGATCCGGCTGACGACAGAGACGCTCTCAGGCATTCCGTCGATTGTATACGGTCTGTTCGGCATGCTTTTCTTTGTCAATACATTAGACTGGGGATTCTCCCTTCTTGCCGGCGCCTTCACTATGGCGATCATGATCCTTCCGCTGATCATGAGAACGACGGAGGAGGCTCTGAAGGCCGTACCCGACTCGTACCGCGAAGGAAGTTTCGGGCTCGGCGCCGGAAAGCTGCGCACCGTGTTCCGCATCGTCCTTCCGTCTGCGATCCCGGGCGTCCTGGCGGGCGTGATCCTGGCGATCGGACGTATCGTCGGCGAGACGGCGGCGCTGATGTACACCTCCGGAACTGTGGCGCAGATCCCGGACAGCATCATGGGATCAGGACGTACGCTGGCGCTTCATATGTATAACCTGTCCAGCGAGGGACTTTACATGGATCAGGCGTATGCGACAGCGGTGATTCTGCTGATTTTGGTGGTAGGAATCAACACCCTGTCAAGCGTGATCGCGAGAAAACTTACGAAAGCATAAATGTGAAAAAACTGTGAAAGGGGACGTAGTCAAATTCAATTTCACTACGTCCCAAATTGAAGGAAAGGTAGAGAAAATGTCAAAGATAAGTATCAAGAATCTTGATTTATACTACGGAGACTTCAAGGCTCTCAAGAATGTAAATCTGGAAATCGAATCCAACAAGATCACCGCTTTCATCGGACCTTCCGGATGCGGTAAGTCTACTCTCTTGAAGTCAATCAACCGTATGAACGACCTTGTCGAGGGATGCCGCATCGACGGCCAGATCCTTCTTGACGGCCAGGACATCTTTAAAGGCATGGATGTAAATATGCTGAGAAAACGTGTCGGTATGGTATTCCAGAAGCCGAATCCGTTCCCGATGAGCATCTACGACAACATCGCGTTCGGACCGAGGACGCACGGGATCCGCTCCAAGGCAAAGCTGGACGATATTGTCGAGAAGTCACTGCGCAACGCTGCGATCTGGGACGAGTGCAAGGACCGTCTCAAGACGAGCGCGCTCGGAATGTCAGGCGGACAGCAGCAGAGGCTCTGCATCGCGAGAGCGCTTGCGGTAGAACCGGAAGTCCTCCTGATGGATGAACCGACGTCAGCGCTTGACCCGATCTCAACATCGAAGATCGAAGACCTTGCGATGGACCTGAAAAAAGACTATACTATTGTCATGGTCACGCATAACATGCAGCAGGCGGTGCGTGTTTCTGATAATACGGCGTTCTTCCTCCTTGGAGAGGTCGTGGAGTACAACGAGACAGAAAAATTATTCTCTATACCGGCAGATAAGAGAACAGAAGATTATATCACAGGGAGGTTTGGTTAAGCTATGCGTAATAAATTTGATGAGCAGCTTCACAGTCTTGACGAGCAGCTTACACATATGGGAGAGCTGTGCGAGACAGCGATCGCGAAAGCGACTCAGGCATTAAAGGACGGAAGCAAAGAACAGGCAAAGAACATTATCGCTGAGGATGAAGAGATCGATCAGATTGAGAAAGACATTGAGAGGCTGTGTCTGAAGCTTCTCCTTCAGCAGCAGCCTGTGGCAAAGGATTTAAGAAGGATCTCAGCCGCTTTGAAAATGATCACGGATATGGAGCGTATCGGAGACCAGACTTCTGATATCGCGGAGATCATTCTTTCTACGCAGAATGAGGTTGCGGCAGATGACATCCATGTGATCGGAACCATGGCTTCCGAGGTGAGCAAGATGGTGCGCAACAGCGTGACAGCCTATGTGAACAGAGATCTCGAGCTTGCACGCGACGTGATGAAGGCGGACGACGCGATCGACCAGTATTTTGAGGAAGTCAGAGATGAGATGATTGACTTTATCAAAGAAGAGAAAGGTGAGAACGGCAAGAAGATCTTTGACCTGATCATGGTGACAAAGTATCTGGAGAGGATCGGAGACCACGCGACGAATATTGCCGAGTGGGTAGAGTTCTCTATCACAGGCGTCCACAAGGACAGCGCGGTCATACATGAGAACTGAGCCGAGGCTCGGGCTTGAAAATACACAGATGTGAAATCAGGTCCGCCGGGCAGGAGGGATGCCCCTCCGGCCGCGGCGGACTGAAAATATCACCTTTCATACCTGAAAATATTCGGATAAAATGAGAGAAAATAAATAGAGATAGAAGGAGAACTTGAAGGATGATATATTGCGTGGAAGACGACGATAACATTCGTGAGCTTGTGATATACACATTGGAGACAACGGGGCTCAAGGCAAAAGGATTCGCAGATGGTTCTGCTTTTATGGAGGCTCTGGCATTTGATACGCCGGAGCTTATTCTGCTTGATATCATGCTCCCCGGAGACGACGGCCTTGAGCTTCTGAAGAGACTGAAATCTTCGCAGAAGACAAAGGGGATACCGGTGATCATGGTGACTGCGAAAGGATCGGAATACGACAAAGTCGTAGGGCTTGATTCCGGCGCGGATGATTATGTCACAAAGCCCTTCGGCATGATGGAGCTTGTTTCCAGGATCAAGGCAGTCCTCCGCAGGAGCGGCAAAGTGGAGGACCGGCTGGATATGGATATTTCCGGCGTCCATGTCAATGTGAAGAAGCATGAAGTCACAGTGAACGGGAAAGAGAT
>CALWQS010000143.1 GCA_944383745.1 uncultured Mediterraneibacter sp.
CTTTCACTGTTTTCCCCATTTCTTCTGCTGTCCGCACGAGCTGTTCTATGAGATTCTGGCGCATGCTGAGATCGAAGTTGAGCGCTGTCTCTTTGTGGGCGGCATTGACTGCTGTGCCGACGAACAGATTCAGCTCCGTGCACTCCTCGATCAGGAGCTTTGCCAGGCGGGAAGCGCCGTTGTCGGCGTCCAGCTCATCGAAAAACTCGGCGTCGAACTCGCCGCGGACATATTTCTTGAGAAGCTTCAGGCTTTTGCCGAGGGTGAGGACGCCCTCTGTGACGAGGTCAATGCCGTCGATCGATGCCATCGGCGGCACGTCCGGGCGGCTGGTATCTGCCTTAGTCACGATCTCTTTTCCGAGCACACGCGCCGCGATATTGGCGCTGGTCCCTCCGGCGACGACCTTTTTCCCTTCGCTGTGGATGAAGTCGTGCATCAGCCGTTCGTCATCCTCTTTTTTCGCCGGCGGACCGGTGAAAATGTTGACGATGCGGCGTTCGATGACTCTTGCCACGGCAACAGTTGTATCGTCTCCGGGCTTCTCTTCATACAGCTCGCTGCACGCCTGGCTGAGCATTACTGCGAGGCGGGAGGCGGAGAGTGTCTGTTTTGTGCATTTCAGCGTATATTGTGCCATCGCGTCCCACGTCCAGCCGTCCAGATCCAGTATTGCGCCTGCCCCGGCGTAGA
This sequence comes from uncultured Mediterraneibacter sp., assembly GCA_944383745.1. Taxonomy (GTDB): domain Bacteria; phylum Bacillota; class Clostridia; order Lachnospirales; family Lachnospiraceae; genus Mediterraneibacter. Next base: position 694 of record CALWQS010000143.1, read on the forward strand.
TCACGCCATCGCTCATCAGGACGAAGCAGTCGTTCTTTTTTACTGTGAAGCGGTATTCATGGATCTTTTTCCCTGCGATTTCTCTTGTTTCATATGGATAATTTATGATCTTTCCGTCCCGGATAAACACACAGGACGGGTTATCGAACTCAACAAGATACGCTTCTGCGCTGTGAAAGATCTGGAGGATGCTGAACGTCGCATATGCAGTATTTCTTACTTTACAGATCGGCAGAGTCCTGGCTACTGTTTCCACACAGGACTCAAGTGCCGCGCCCTCCTGGAGCATAGTTCCGAGGATCTTTGACGTCAGCGTCGCGAGAATATTTGCTTTTACACCGCTCCCCATCCCGTCCGCCAGGATCACGATGTCAGAGTCGTCAGTCTTGAGGATCTCTACTTTGTCGCCGCACAGTTCTTCCTGATGCTTGTTCAGGCTCTTCCAAGCCACGTCTATACTTACACCCATGGGACATTCCCTCCTAACGCCCGGACTGCTGAAGTCCGGCTTTTCTTTCATCTTCCTCGTTCAGTTATCTTCCTCGTTCAGAATAGAATCCCGCAGCTTTGTCAGCGTCACCTTTGTTTCCGCTGTCGTCTCGCCTAAGAGGCCGGCGATCTCCTGCGCGACCATCATCTGTTTTTCGATGACCTTCTGAGCCATTTCCACAGTCTCTACCTTCAGGTTATAGTGCTGCTCTCTGATGCGCTCCTCCCTCGTTATATCCTGGAAGGTGACAAGGACTGCATCCAGGCTGTCGATATAGACGATCGTTTCTTCCGCTGTGATCCTTCCTCGGTCGAGACGGATTTTTTTATGATAGACAGGCTCTCTTGTGAGCAGCGCCTGTTCGATGTCTTCCGCCTCGATAAATTCAAAAATATACCGCCGGACTGCTTCCTCACGGCCGACGCCCAGGAGTTCCTGCCCTTTCCGATTGCACTCCAGGATACGCATGTCGTTTCCGATGATAAAGACCATGTTCGGAGTCGCGTCCATGACAACGTTTGACATGGATTCTGCCCGGGCGAGGGCGTAGGGCATGCACATAGAAAGCTCCGCCTTGCCCTGAAATACCGCGGCGGCCTTCTCGCGGCATGTGGAGTATCCGCAGGCTCCGCAGTTAAGTTCGTCCTCGGGAGAGTATTTCCCGGTAGATCTTAAGATTCTGCGGATCTGTTCCTCAGAGGGGATGGGATCTGTAAGCCCTCTGCCGCCAAATATTTTCGCCAGTTCTTCCGTACTCATATCCGGCAGCTCCCGTGCCGCTTTATAGGTCACTACATTCTCGATCCTGACCTTTGTCTTCACATAGGATGTGTTCCAGTGGGCGGAGGCAGGTCCCTTCGCACAGCCTCCCTCACAGACGTTTGCCTCGATGAAACAGTGATCCAGTTCCCCTTTCTGCAGGCACTCCAGCATCTCCATGCAGTTTTCAAGACCGTCTACAAACACTTTGTGATATCCGTCCGCGTCTTCCTCTGTGATGACAGACTGGATCACACCTCCGCTGACCGGATACAGCCGGTTGATCCGGGGGTCCGGGTTGCCCATGGACTTATCCTCGCAGGAGTGAAGGTCGATGCCCGCCTCCTTCAGCCAGACGGCCAGTTCCTCAAAGGTGAGGATCGCATCGACTGCTCCTGATACGCGCTGATCCCCTATCGCCTCCTGTTTTTTGGCGATGCATGGCCCGAGGAAGACTACTTTTACATCGGGACCGTAAATTTTCTTTATGTACCGTCCGTGCGCGATCATCGGCGATACGACGGGCGCCATCAATGCCGCGCAGTCCGGGTAATATTTTTCGATCAGGTCATTTACACTGGGACAGCAGGTCGTGATGATGTTCGGCATCGTTCCTGCCCGGACCAGCTTCTTATACTCGTTTGTCACAAGGGCGGCGCCCTCCGCCGTCTCGCGCACTTCGAAGAATCCGAGGCGCTGCAGTGCGTCCACGACCTGTCCGGGACGGTCGAAATCAAGGACTCCTGCGTAGGACGGCGCTATGGATATGACTGTCTTCAGTCCCTGGCGCAGATAGCCCTTCACCCGGTCGAGATCACTGGAAAATGTTTTCGCGTTCTGTGGACAGACTTCCAGGCACCGTCCGCAGTTGATGCAGTGATCCACCATGATGCGCGCCTGTTCGTCCCTGACCGAAATCGCCTTTACCGCGCAGTGACGCACGCATTTGTAGCAGTGGCGGCACTTCGCATCCTTAAAGTCAATGACTCTCATCTTGCAATCCTCCTGTTTTGATATTTTACGTTCAGCTCTGTTAAAACTATTTTAGCAGAGGCGTCGGGGAATATCCATAGAAAACCCGCTCTCTGCACGGCTGGTATGATATAATTGTTTAATTTTCTGTGTTTGGTGAAACCTTTTGCCGCGCTTGCCCGTCTAATGTATGTAAAGCAAAACGGCATCAGTGCACAGATTCCATAATTTACATCGGATAAGGGGCGGAAGGAGGGACAGATGCTGATATGAAGACAATGCAAAGGAGGGAGGGGATTTCTCTGGAATATCTTGTCAAGAAGGCTCAGCAGGGCGATGGGCATGCGTTTATCGAACTGATGGAGGCAAATAAGCAGAACATGTACAAGATAGCGCGGAGCTATTTTTCGAATGAGGAAGATATTGCAGATGCGATCCAGGATACAATAGAGTCCTGTTATAAATCTCTTCCGTATCTGGATAAGACAGAATATTTCCGTACATGGCTTACTCGGATCCTGATCAACAAATGTATTGATATCATCAAGAAAAATAAGAGGGAAAGTCCGGTAGGCGTCTTTCCCGAGCAGGGAGAGATCTGTATGGACTTAAGACACTGTGAATTTGAAGAGCTGATGCGGTCGCTGGATGAAAAATACCGCACAATCCTCCTTCTCTACTACGGGGAGGGATTTAAGGTCAGCGAGATCGCGCAGCTTCTCGACATGGAAGAAAACACAGTAAAAACAAGGCTGGCAAGAGGGCGGCAGAAGTTTCGGGAAATATGGAGCGCTGAGAGCGCCGCTACATGATCCGGGCCGGAGCCGGCTGCGATATCGTATTTATTTTGAAAGGAGGCATTCTCTTGAAAAAAGAATATACTCAGAATGAGATGGAACAGATTTTACGAAATGACGCTGAGATACCGGAAGCTGTAGACAGAAGAATGAAGGAGACCTATGAAAAGCTTGGTCTTGCCGAAAACGCCGGTATCGCTGAAAATGCAGATGAGAAAAAGAACGGCCGCCGTGCAGTCCGCAGGCGCAGGCCCCGTGCGTGGGTTTCTGCTGCGGCCGCAGCTGCTGTCATAGCAGGTCTCGGGCTCACCGCGTTTGCGGCGGTCAGGGCGCTGAATGTGACGGTCAAACAAGAAGACGGGAAAGCAGCGCAGCAGGTAAGCGTGGAACCGACGCAGAAAGAAGCCCACAAGATCGAGGTGACCGCCGGATATGTCCCGGAGGGATATATTTATCATGATGAGAATGACGGCAGCCCGTATGGCGGAAAATATCATAATGACGCGACCGGCGGAGGGATGACTCTCATTCCTTATAATGCGGCGGAGGTTTACTGGTTTAATATGATTGGGGATGACAGACTTGAGGTTATCTACAATCAGGAAGATTTCGTCGGAACCGTTGAAACGAATGGCATGACTGCAAATCTTTTCCAAGAAGAGAGTATTTATGAAGATGACAATTCCGTTATACAGACTGCATATGTTTTTAATGAAGAGGAAGGATATGCTATCCATGTATATCTGCGCGGTATCGATCTTCCAGAAGATGAGGTGCTTAAAGTGGCACAGAATCTGCAGGTTACGATACTTGATGAAACTGTCGCCTATGCAACAGATGAAGAAATCGAGGCTGAGAAAGAAATGAAGGCATCTTATAAACCGCAAAAGTCTTCTATCGAAAGCTTCCGTGTGCATCAGATAGGAGAGGTTATTACCGCGCCTGACTCTGTACAGAGGACAGATGGGGCTGATTTGGCAGATATTCAGTATACTGTAAAGGACGCTCAGATCCTTGACACACTTCCTGTGGAGCAGTATCCGAAGGAGAATTATGTGCCTGACTATGATTCAGCTGTCGCACCGCTTCTGAATGAAGACGGAACGTTAAAGCCTCATATTCGTTATCCTTATACTGCATCTAAACGGGATATCGACAAAGACAGCGGAAAAGAAGTAAATGGAAAGTTCCTTGCAGTTACAGTCGATATTACGAATACTGCTGATTCTGCCGGGGAGTTCTATATCACTCCGGAGCTGACACTGCTCAGGAGCACGAATGCAGATGGATCGGGATATTATGAAAAGTTTGAGTACATCGAGGGTACTAAGGCATATCTTGAGCTGAACAGCGACGGCGCGCCGTTCTACCAGAGCGTGCAGCAGTTTACTGAAAACAGCAAAAAGCATGTAAGATTCGCTGAGATCGGCGCAGGCGAGACGATGGAATGTACCTTTGTGTATGTAGTCGACGAAGACTGTGTGGAAAATGCATGCCTGGAGTTCTTCAGTACGGGAGGAAGTTCCTTATATCCGTACGTAAAGCTTGTGGATTAAATCCGGGTTTG
>CALWQS010000144.1 GCA_944383745.1 uncultured Mediterraneibacter sp.
GACAACGATCAGGCTACAGAAGAAGAGGTTACTGCGGCAGAGGAAGGCCTGAAAGCGGCAATGGCACAGATTACTGCATCAGCAGGCGGAACAACAGAAGCTCCGTCCCAGTCGACAGATACAGGAAGCAGCCAGAATAATGGAACAAGCGGAAATAAGACAACTGCAGCTGCATCCGGCAGCAAGGCAGTGAAGACCGGCGACAGCTCAGCTCCGATCGCGGGAAGCGCAGCGGTGATGGCGCTTGCAGCGGCAGCGGCGGCAGTTGTGCTGAAGAAGAAACGCGGATGATAAAACTTGGTTTAAGTCGCGTGCAAAGTCTCGCGGATGAGATTTAAAACAGCATAATAAACCCCCTTCAATATAATCGAAAGGTTATATTGGAGGGGGTTTTTCAATGCGATTCAGGCAGAATCTCCGGATGGATTCTCAGACAGAATCTCCGTGACAGCCTTCCGGTATCCGGTCGGGCTGAGCCCGAAGAAACGGATAAAGAGTTTATTAAAGTAGGACGGTTCGTCAAAGCCCAGGGCGAGGGCAATGTCACGTACGGAGAGATTCTTGTCCTCCAGAAGAAGACGCGCGTGCTCCATTTTCAGCTGGTTGATATAAGTTATTATATTATTCCCGGTTTCCGCTTTGAACAGGCGGCTGATATAATTTTCGCTCATATTGACGTTCTGCGCCAGCATAGAAAGAGTGATCCGGCGGTCCATATTCTGCTGTATGAACCCGCAGATAAGAAGGATTTCCTTCCGGCAGGAGGAGCCTGAGATTTTCTGGCTCAGTGCGGAGGAAGCAAGCAGGTCAAAAAGGCGGTAAAAGCAGCTGCGGTATTCGTCCAGAGTACAGCAGCGGGAAAACTCAGCGCGGATTTCAGCCGCTTTGTCCGGTTCGGCGGAAAGCCGGATTGTCTCATACAGGTTCAGGTAATCAAATATTTTCCTGATAAGAGAGACCGCATGCCGGGGGAGATACTGCTTTTCCTTAAGATGCGCAAGCATACCGGAGACGGTGCTGCGGCAGCTGAGGAAGTCCTCCCGGCCTGCATACTGCCGCAGCGCCTCAATAAAGGGGGCGGGATCAGGTTCCTCATTCAGGCAGGCTTCATAGCCGTCCTCATCGATGACTACGCCGAAGCCGCGGTACAGGACAAGCTGCGCAGCTTCCGGGAGCAGGGAAACCAGCTGTGCAAACCGGCTGCATGTTGTGAAAAGGCCGGACAGAATGAAACCGCAGTCAGTATTCAGGTAGAGCCGGACCAGCCGGCTGAGCTTTTGGGCAAACGCTGCAGTATCCGACATTTCATTTACGGTCTTCCGCGGGGCAAGGATCAGGAGAGAATTTTCGGAAATCTCAAGAAGCTGATAATCACTGCTGTGGATCTGCTCTGCGGTGAGGTTTTTCAGCGCGTTTGCGGCAAGGCTGTTCTGCGCGGCGCTTCCGGTCAGGCTGTTTCTGGTAAATATGTTAAAAAGGATATAGGAGTCGGACAGTTGTTCTGCTGCCATGCGCGTCGGGGTTTTCAGAGCGGCGCGGAGAAGGTCGAGATCTGTGGCAGCAGGGCTTTCGTCCGGAACGGCGGGGCGGGCCTGGGCGGCTGCATCCAGGCGCCGGCGGATCTTGAGCAGACACTGCGTCAGGGAAGACGGCGAGATGTCTGTCTTCATAATATAATCGGAAACCCGGTTGCGCAGCGCCTCCACGGCATACTGGAAGTTCTGGTGGTTGCTCAGGATAATAATCTCGCCGCTGTATCCGTCCCGGCGCGCTTCTTTTACAAATTCAATGCCGTCCATGACAGGCATCATAATGTCAATAATGACGAGATCCGGGCTGTATCGGCGGACGGTTTCCAGTGCCGACAGGCCGTCCTCGGCAGAATATTCCACTGAGAACCCGAGATCTTCCCAGGAAATCATGGATTTGAGCGCAATGCGGATAATCTTTTCATCGTCTGCGATTAATACTTTATACATGAGTGTCCTCCTTTCCGATCGCAGAGACATTTTCTGCTTCTTTTTTCATAAACGGATAGGCGATAACGACGGATGTCCCGGTGCCTTTTTCACTTTGGATGGAAAAGCTCTGTTCAGAGCGAAATTCTAATTCCAGGCGCTGTCTGACGTTTTCCAGGCCTATGCCGGACATTTTACTGCTCTTGATCCGATGTGTTTCCCGGTCGATTTTTTCGTCCATGTCAAAACCGGAGCCGTTATCGGATATGGTGATCCTGATCTGATCTGCGTCTCTTACGGCGGAGATTGTGATGTCAAGCGTCCTGTTCTTCTGCATGCCGTGGATGATACTGTTCTCAACGATGGGCTGAAGAAGGAATTTCATGATCAGGCAGTCCTCAGTCCCCGGTTCGATCTGCTTGCAAAGCTCTATAAATTCTCCGAAGCGGATCTTCTGAATCACGATATAATCCTCGATACAGCGGAGCTCGTCAGAGAGCGTGATGAAGGAATTGTCATCAATGATTGAGTTCCGCAGGATATGCGACAGGGCGGAAAGCCCGTCGCTGACTGTGTCGGCTCGGCTCATCATGGCGGTAAAGCGAAGAGAATCCAGCGTGTTGAACAGAAAGTGGGGATTGATCTGCGCCTGGAGCAGACGGATCTCCGCTTTTCGCTTGTCTTCCTGCTCCTGTTCAATCTGAACAGCCATATTTTTCATGATTTTTACAATGTTGTTATAGGATTTTGCCATAAAACCGAGCTCATCCTGGCTGTTGTCCGTAAAGTCAGTATCAAAATTAAGTTCTGAGGTATCCCGGATATATGCGACCAGCTTTGCCAGAGGCGTGGTAATGCTCTTCCAGATATACCGGGACACAATGACGCTCAGCAGGATACAGACAAGCAGGAAGAGCATAATGGCTCCGAACATGCTCTGGATAGGCGCGGTCAGCACCCGGTCGGGAATCGAAGTGACCAGCGTCAGCCCGAGGTCCTGTATCGCGGAATAGTAAATAAAGTCGTCCGGGCTCCCTTCATATCGGCGGATATCGCTGCTTTTATCAAGGCTCAGGATCCCGGAAAGAGTTTTCTCCTGCGCATCAGTCAGCGTGTCCGTCTGGCTCAGCGCGGTGCCGAAGGAATCAAGCAGAATGACTGTGGCAGAGGGATCCATCTCAAAACTGGAGTAAAGATCGTTCAAAATATCTGTGTCGATGTGGATAATAATATATCCGAGGATCTCTTTTGTGGAAAGGTTTGTAATTTTTCTGGATAAGATGACATAGGGAGTATTATCATACTGAACAGTGTACCACAGCATGGACTGGCTGTTCTGCGAGATCCTGCGGAAATTCTGAAGATCCTGCTCTGAGTTCAGATAGAGAAATCCCGTGCTGTAAATAGGAATATTGTTTACAGTTACGATGCGGATGTCACAGATATCGGCAATCCTTGTGTACTTTGAACGCACTTCACTGTAGATATTCTGCACGGTCCAGTATTTTTGGGTGGAATTCATATCCTCATAGGTCTCCAGTGCGCTGCGCACAGTTGTATTCAGGATCAATTCGTCTGAAAGATTCACAAATTCCTGAAGCCGCAGGGTAATATTCTGTTTGATTACATCGACAAGCTTTTGATTATAGTCAGCCGCTGTCCGGTAGATCGCAGAGCGGGCCTGGATATATCCGAAGCTGCCTGCCAGAATAATCGGAAGAACCGATACGAGCAGAATCAGGATGACGATCCGCCTTGAGACGGAGATTCTGCGCAGAAGCTGAGTGAGTTTATTCATAGTTTGTTCCCGTTCCTTACACCACAAATTAATATCTATTTTATACAATTCCTGATGCGGATGTAAAGAGTGTTTTGTTGGAAAACACAGAGACTGCTTCAAAATGAAGCGCTGCAAAGCGTCGGAAGGAAAGCGGGGCGGCAGAAAAGAGGAACAGATGCAGAACAAAATTTTTCAAAGATAAAACAAAATAATTCATTGTGCGGCGTCTTAATCTTCGATAAAATGAAAGAGTTGAAAGAATCGGGCAGAGGTGAGATGAGACGATGAGGAAGAGAATATTATCAGCGGCCGCCGTACTGGCGGCTGCAGGCATGCTGCTGTTCGGCTGCAGTATGGAGCCTTCCGGCACGGCGAAGGAGGACAGCGGCGAACCGGAGAAGACAAAGCTTCAGATCGCTGTGTTTGAAGGCGGGTATGGGCGCCAGTACTGGGATAAGGTATGCGAGGCATTCGAGGAAGAGTATCCGGAGATAGAGGTTGTCATGCAGTCAAATGCCGAGATCGGCGATATTATACGGCCCACTATTATTGCCGGGAACCCGCCGGATTTTGTGTATCTGCCTTCCAACAATATTTCCGGGGTGACAGCAGCCCTGATAAAGGATCACGCGCTGGCGGATATCACAGATGTTATGGAAGAAGTGGAGGACCGGATGCTCCCCGGATTTCTGGATACGAAGAACTGCCAGCCATATGGGGACGGAAAGATCTATCTGGCACCGATGTATTATTCGCCCATGGGGATGTGGTACAACAAGGATTACTTTGAAAAGAACGGGCTGGAAGTCCCGGATACCTGGGAGGAATTTTTCGCCCTGAAGGGAAAGACGGACGGGAGGGCGCTGTTTGCCTATCAGGGGATCTATCCGGCGTATCTGGAGAGCGTCATACTTTCTTCCATCGCATCTTCAGGCGGCACAGAGGTCATGGACGCCTGTCTGAACTACGAGGAAGGTGCATGGCGGAATGAAAAAGTCCGGGAAGTGCTGAATCAGATCGCAAGAATCGGCACAGAAGGAAACCTGCTGGACGGATGTATCTTTATGGATCACACGCAGGCGCAGGCGGAGTGGCTGGAAGGCGGCGCGCTGTTTATCCCTGCCGGGTCATGGATTGAAAATGAAATGGTCAAGGCGTCCAGGGAAGACGGGTTCCGGTTCGGATTTGCCGCAGCCCCTGCCGCGGAGGCGGAGGACGAGAGGTATGTCTATACGAGGATTGAGGAAATGTATATCCCCGCAGCAGCAAAAAATATAGATGCGGCGAAGAAATTCCTTGCCTTCCAATACACAGAAACAGCGATCGAACTGAATGCAGAATATGCCAAAGGCGTACCGCCGGTGACGGGGGCGGCAGAGAAAATCCAACCGTATGCGTCAGAGGCGGTCTATGAGTCTTACAGGATCTTCGAACAGGGATATAAGCCTTATATGGGAGAGTTTGCCACGGTGACAGGGACGAACCTTGTCCCCAGGGAACAGTTCTATGCTCAGGTGGGCGAAGTGATGTCCGGG
>CALWQS010000145.1 GCA_944383745.1 uncultured Mediterraneibacter sp.
ATCTCGCGATCTGGATATAGCGGTCGAAGCCGGAGCACATCAGCAGCTGCTTATAGAGCTGCGGAGACTGGGGCAGCCCGTAGAAGCAGCCCGGATGGATACGGCTCGGGACAAGATAATCCCTCGCGCCCTCCGGCGTCGTCTTGCCCAGCATCGGCGTCTCGATCTCAAGGAATCCTTCTTCTGCAAAAAACTGGCGGGTCAGCGTCATGACCTGGCTCTTCAGCATAAGGTTTCTCTGAAGATCCGGCCTTCTCAGGTCGAGGTAGCGGTATTTCAGACGCACTTCCTCCTTGGTCCTGGAATTTTCCTCCACCGGGAACGGCGGAGTCAGAGACTCTGACAGAATGCGCAGCTCAGACGGAAGGATCTCGATCTCGCCTGTCGCGATCTTGTCATTGACCGCGCCGGAGCGCATTGCCACGATACCTGTGACAGCAACTACATACTCCGAACGGAGCCCTGCCGCCTTCTCGAGAAGCGCCGCGTCCGTCTTCCCCTCTTCGCATACGACCTGTATGATTCCGGAACGGTCGCGCACGTCGACGAACACGAGCCCTCCCTTATTCCTGTTCTTCTGCACCCATCCCATAATGGTGACTGTCTCGCCCGCATTCGCCGCAGACAGCTCACCGCAGCGGTGCGTCCTCTTTAATCCCTGCATTGACTCAGCCATTGTACACCTCCGTAATATCTGTATATCCTTGTTCTGCAAGCTGCTCCTTCTGGAACTTCTTGTTCTTCTTCATGTTCGCGATCATTACCTGTTTTCCCGCATCCCGGTCAGCCTTCGCCGCTCTCAGCACTTCAAGCACCTTCTCCTGCGGCAGCTTCTTGTCAAGAAGGTAAGCCTTCTTATCCCCGCCCGCCGGCACCTGGAAGCCTCTCTCGAGCAGCAGCATGACGATACGCTCGAATCCGATGGAGAATCCGACCGCAGGCGTGTCCTGCCCGGTGAACTTCCCGATCATCTTGTCATAACGCCCGCCGCCTCCGACAGATCCTCCGAACTCATCCATAGAGATCTCGAAGATCGTGCCTGTATAGTAAGACATCCCGCGTACCAGCGTCGGGTCGAACTTCATACGGAACTGGGCTTCCTTCGCGCTCTCCACGCTGGTGATGATCATTTCCAGTGAATCCGCCGCCTCAGGCGCAAGAAAGCCTTCCAGCTTCTCCTTGCACATACGAACGCCCGCCACATCGCCGGTAATCTCCTGAAACAGTTCCAGATACTTCTCCACCGATTCTTCCGCATATCCGTTCTCCTTCAGCTCCGCTGCCACTCCGTCCAGGCCGATCTTGTCCATCTTGTCCAGAGTGATGAACACACTGTCATAGTCCTTCTCTTCGAATCCGCTGTACGCTGCCATCGCCTTCAGGAAGCGGCGGTCATTGATGCGGATCGTAAAGTTCTTAAAATCCAGTTTCCCAAGCAGCGAAGTCGTCGCCAGGATCAGCTCGATCTCCGCTAAGTTGGACGGCTCGCCCAGGATATCGATATCGCACTGCATGAACTGGCGGAAGCGCCCTCTCTGCGGCCTGTCCGCGCGCCATACATTGCCCATCTGCAGCGCTTTGAAAGGCGCCGGCAGCTCGTTCGCATGGTTCGAATAATAGCGGCACAGCGGCACAGTCAGGTCATACCTGAGCCCGCCGTCCACAAGATCCGCCTCTTCCTTCGCCTCGCTGATCTTCAGCTTCTCGCCTCTCTTCAAAATCTTGAATATCAGTTTCTCATTGTCACCGCCCTGCTTGCTCAAGAGATTATCAAGATGCTCCACGCAGGGAGTCTCGATCGAGGAAAACCCGAACGATCTGTAGGTCTCCTTGATCAGACCGATGACATAATCCCTGACTTCCATCTCAGCGGGCATCATGTCCTTCATCCCGGTGACCGGTTTCTTCTTCAGCGCCATAACCATTCTCCTTTTCGTTCTATCATTTCATCAATACGGCTGATATATTCCGTGATGTTCTTCACATTTTCAATGCGGACCAGACCGATCTCCTTCCCGTTCTCCGTCCGGATCGGCTCCTTAAGCAGGATCTTCGTCGAAGCTCCCGCGCCTGCGGCAAGGATGGTCTGCTTTTCTTCCATAATTAGTATATTGTAAATTCCCGCTTTGTCAACCTCTGCATAGCCCACATTCTCGAAATTGCCGGCAATATTCTTCTGCCGGTACAGGTAATACGGCTTCAATCCCATCCTGCGGGCGCATTCTGACGCGTCCTCGATCATCTCTGTGATCTCTGAGTGAAGCTGCGCCGTCCTTCCTTCCTGTCCGAACCGCGCGGCACGCTTGATTGCGAGGGCGTGTACGGTCAGGCTGTCCGGATGGAGCTCCTCCACCTGCCTCAGCGTATCCCGCATATCCGCCGCCGTCTCCCCCGGCAGGCCGGCGATTAAGTCCATGTTGATATTGTCGAAGCCGAGCCGCCGTGCCATGTGAAATGCGTCCTCCACATCCTGCACAGTATGTCTCCTTCCCACCAGGTCCAGCGTCTTCTGCTGCATGGTCTGTGGATTGACAGAAATTCTGGTAACCGGATATTTTCGGATGACGCGGAGCTTTTCCTCGGTGATGCTGTCCGGCCTTCCCGCTTCTACGGTAAACTCCAGGACATGGCTGACGTCAAAATACTCCGTCACTGCTGTGAGCAGGCGGTCGAGCTGTCCCGGCTCCAAAGTCGTGGGCGTCCCTCCTCCGACATAGACGGTGTCCGGCCTTCTTCCAGCCGCCATCTCTCCCAGCGCTTTCAGCTCCCTGGTCAGCGCGTCAAGGTATCCGTCCACCCTGTCCCGCCACGCATCGATCGGGGATGAGCTGAATGAACAGTAGGAGCACACGCTCGGGCAGAAAGGGATGCCCACATACAGGCTGAATCCTTCCTCGCAGTCAAGCCTCGAGAGAAGCTCATGCTCCCTGCACGCGGTCTCATACGCAAGCTGCGCCTTCTCCGGGCTGACGAGGTCTTCCTCCTGAAAGGATCTCAGGATCTCTTCCCGGCTGATCCCCGCCTCCAGCTTCTGCATGATCAGCTTGGTCGGGCGCACTCCCGTCAAGATCCCCCAGGCGAGCTTCTCCCCTGTATATTCTTCAAGATACCTGTAGACGCTGCGGGTGACCGCCCATTTCTCTTCCTGGAGCTGCCGCTCGTCCGGATCAGAGATCCGCGGAAGCCCTAAGTCCTCCGCAGAAACGGAAAAAGAGGAACCTCCCGGCATCTCAACCGTCACGAGAGCTTCCTGTTCTCCATCCACCTTCTGCTCCACTTCCTCCCCCGGATAGAACGCCTTGACGATATGGTAGATGTTATATGTGAATTTATTTCTCTTGCTGTCAATCCTGATCATATTCTTCCTCCGAACCGTAAAAAAGGGCTGCCCTCACACAGCCCGATTTCTCAAAGTTGCCTCTTCTGTCATCTGTCAGACAAATGGATTGTATTTCTTCTCATAGCCGATGGTCGTCTCTTCCATATGCCCCGGATATACTTTCGTCTCCTCCGGCAGCACCAGCAGCCTCTCCCGCACAGAACGCACCAGCTGGCTGCTGCTCCCCGTCGGGAGATCTGTCCGTCCGATGGATGCGTGGAAAAGCGTATCCCCGCTGATCAGCACGCCTTCCGCCGGGATATAGTAACAGCATCCCCCTGCCGTATGTCCCGGGGTATGGATCACGCGGATCTCAAATCCGGCGATCGTGACCACCTGCCCGTCTTTTAGGTACTCCGCTTTCGTAAAGGTATACCCCCTGCCGTACATTCCCGCCGACGAGTTCAGGCGCGCATCCCCCAGCAGCTCATCCTCCGCCTCGTGCGCGTATACCGGCACCGGAAACTCCTTCAAAAGCTCGTCAAGGCCCATGATATGGTCAAAGTGTCCGTGCGTCAGGAGCACCGCCCTGACTTGAAGCCCTGTATCCCGGATATGGCGCACCAGCTCCGGAGGGCACGACGACGGGTCTGTCAGGAAGCACTCCTTTGTCTCTTCATTGATCACAATATAGCAGTTGGTCCCGATCGGACCGAGCACAAATCTCTCAATTTTCATATCTTTTCCTCTTTTCCCGGCACTTTTGCGCGCCGTATTCAGAGATACCGTATTCAGGGATAGGAAAATGCAGCGCCATACCTGCATGCAGGAAGCATTTCCCTATCCCTGAGTGTACTCTTAAACGCGGGCAGTACCCGCAGCAGCCGCGCAGGCTGTATCAGCCTGTCGTCCTCTCAATATCGATCACGCTCTCAATCTGCCGGAGCTTCTCGATCACTCCGTTCAGCTCGTCCCTGCCGCGCACGATGAATCCCATGTCCAGGGTGGCCGTCCCCTTCTTGCTGGTGCGGATGTTCATGTTTTTCACGTCGATCTTCGCCTCTGTGAAGACCTTGGAGATATCCATAAGCAGCCCCTGCCTGTCGTGGGCATACATCTTAAGCTCTGCCAGGTACTGTCCGCCGTCATCTGCGTCGCCGGTGTCCTCCCACTCCGCGTCGATGAGGCGCCCCCTCTCCGCATCAGAGAGGTGGAGCATATTGATGCAGTCCGTCCGGTGGATGGACATTCCCCGGCCCCTGGTCACGAATCCGACGATCTCGTCTCCCGGCACCGGGTTGCAGCATTTGGAGAAGCGGACCGCCATATCGTTGATCCCTTTTACTACAATGCCGCTCTTTGATTTGGCGATATGCACCTTCTGGCTGTTTGCCTCGGAGATCTTCTCGAGGATCGTCTCGTCCGTGATCTCCTTCTTGTGTTCCTTCTCATACTCTTCCAGCAGACGGTTCACGACCTGCCCTTCCTTGAGCCCTCCGTGCCCGATCGCCGCAAGGACTGCGTCCCAGTCGCGGAATCCGTATTTCTTCTGTACGATCTGCTGGTATTTCGGTTTCAGTATATCCGGCAGGCTGATCGTCTTACTCCTGCAGTAGGACTGGATCAGCTCTTTGCCGCGGATAATATTGTCTTCTTTAAACTCTTTCTTGAACCACTGGTTGATCTTGTTCTTCGCCTGTGTGCTCTTTACAATGTTGAGCCAGTCGCGGCTCGGTCCTTTAGAATTTTGCGAAGTCAGGATCTCGATCCTGTCTCCGTTCTGTATCTTGTAGTCAATGTTGACCAGCTTGCCGTTGACTCTTGCCCCGACCATCTTGTTGCCGACCGCACTGTGGATCGCGTATGCGAAATCCACCGGCGTGGAGCCGTTCGGCAGATTCTTTACATCCCCTCTGGGGGTAAAGCA
>CALWQS010000146.1 GCA_944383745.1 uncultured Mediterraneibacter sp.
GATGGCGTTAATCCGAAAAACAATACTGTTTGAGCGTCAGCGAGTTGTATTGTTTTTCGAATTGCTCTTAGCCATCCTCCGGAGCTTTTAGCTTTTCTTACCCTTCGGAACGGAGCCTGGATCCCCCGACCCTCCTCTCAGAATACGTCTTCGTTCCTCATCTCCGCCCTGCCGGTTTCGTACGTTGATCCATCCAGAAGTTTCCGCCGCCAAACCCGGATTTACTCATAAATTCCATTGATGGTGACGGTGAATACTGCGTCTTTCCCTGCGAGATCTGAAGAGGAATAGTCATCGGGGAAGGTGACATTCACTTCCACGGTCTCTCCCGGGTGCGCGCCGATGAGCTGATCTTCGAAGTCATCGATGTAGCTTCCGGATCCGATTACGAGATCCGTTCCCATGCCTTGGGTGCTTCCACCGTCAAATTCTATGCCGTCGACGGCGCCGACATAATCGATGTTGACAGTATCCCCATCTTCAACAGTCAGGGCAGTGTCAGTAGAATAGGAGGTATCTGTTCCAGTATCTGCTGTACTGCCTGTATCCGAGCTGCCGGATGCGGAAGTGCCGTCCGAGCTGCTTCCGCTGCTGTCGGAATTTGAGTTGGAATAGATGACCAGGACAACGATAAGAATGACGACGGCAAGGAGCGGAATGCCGACTGCAAGAACCTTGCTCATTTTCCTGCGAAATTCCTTTTTACGCCTCTCTTCGGCACGTCTTTGCTGTGCCATTTTTCTGTTTTCTTTTTTCATAGTACACATAACCCCATTTCAACAGATTTTAATTCGATTTTCATTTATGCGGGAGGAGACCAGCGCTAAAAGCAATAGATACCACGCACATGAATGAACTGACGTTTATTATAAATTAAAAATATGATTAATTTGTGATTATTTTTCAAAAAATACATGTTATACTATTGCTGCTGCCATTTTGGAACGTGAAGTTTCGCCTGGCAGCGGCAGAAGATCCGAAAGTATTTTTAAGAAGACTGGAGAAGGACAGAATGACAGAAAACAGCAGATATATGGACGGAGCATTGTTCTTAAAAGACGTGAAGGAGAAATTAAGGCAAAGGCTTGACGATATAAAGCAGTCTCTCGACGAAGGACAGAGGGAGATTGAGAACATGCACGAGTATTACTGGGAAAATTATACGGAGATGGATCAGTACGGCTATGAGGATTATGATAATCAGCAGGCACTTCTGAATCAGGTGAATGCGAATCAGGACAGGCTTGTGCTGAAGCATCGCTTTGAAAGGATGGCAGACTCCCCGTTTTTTGGCAGAGTGGATTTTATTTTCGACGGAGAAGATGAGGCGGAGCCGTTCTACATCGGAATAGGAAATTTCGCGGAGAAGGCGGGAATGACTCCGCTGATCTATGACTGGCGTGCACCGGTGAGCGGTCTTTTCTATGACTTTGATAAAGGCCCTGCGTCCTATGAGGCGCCGGCTGGGACGATCGAAGGAGAGATCAGCTCCAAATGGCAGTACAAGATCCGCGGCGGAAAAATGATCTATGCATTTGAGAGCGATACGAAGATCGATGATGAGATCCTGAAGCAGGAGCTGGGAAGCAATGGCGATGTGAAGCTGAAAAACATTGTTCGAACGATACAGAAAGAGCAGAATGCGATCATCCGAAATACAAAAGACAAGATTCTTGTGATTCAGGGGGCGGCGGGAAGCGGAAAGACGTCTATTGCGCTCCACAGAATCGCCTATCTTCTGTATCATGACAGACAGAACCTGAAGTCCTCGAACGTGCTCGTACTCTCGCCGAACAGTGTGTTTGCAGACTATATTTCTCATATCCTGCCGGAACTGGGGGAGGAGAATATACGGGAAATGAGCTTTGACCTGTTTGCATACAGGGAGCTGAAAGATACTGCGGCTGACTGTGAGGATCGATACGATCATCTGGAGCGGGTCATGAAATTCCCGGACGACCAGGACAAGGAGCGCTTCCGGATGAAGCAGTCGGAGGGATTCGTCGGTCTGATTGAAGGATTCCTGGCGACACTGGAGGACCGTCTGGTGGATTTTCGCGAGATCAGCTTCAGAGGCATGCATCTCACGGAGGAAGAACTGATCCGCATGTTTTATTTTAAATTCCAGGAAACTCCGCTCCTCTCAAGAATGGATGCGGTGATGGAGTATTTTGTCGATGCATATGAGACGCTGAAGGGCAAAGATATCTCAGATGATGACAGAGTGCTGCTTCAGGAAAAGTTCGACAGACTGTACGTAACAAAGGATATCTATACGATCTACAGCTGGCTGCTGGAGGAATACGGGTATGACAGACTGCCGGACGTACCTTATGAGAGAAGAAAAGTGCAGTATGAAGATGTCTTCCCGATGCTGTATCTGAAGTACAGGCTCATCGGGCACGGCACGCAGAAAAATATCAAGCATCTCGTGATCGATGAGATGCAGGATTACTCATTCCTGCAGTATGTGCTCTTAAGCCAGATCTTCCAATGCCGGATGACGATCCTTGGGGATTATGCACAGACACTGGATACAAAACGGCACGATGTCCTGAAGTTCCTGCCGAAGATCTTTGGAAAGGAGATCAGAACGGTGATTCTCAATAAGAGCTACCGCAATACTTATGAGATCGCGCGTTACGCAGGAGAGATCAGCGGGATCAGGGAACTTGAGCTGCTGGAGCGTCATGGGAAGGAAGTGGAAGAGCAGACTTTTTCATCAGTGGATGAGATGCTGAATGCGGTAAGCTTCCATCTGAATTTGAGCGGGGAGGGATATGAGACAGCCGCTTTGATTACTATGACAGAAGAAGAGGCTTACGATATCTACAGGCTGCTTGCAAACCGCGGCGTAGACGCAGCATATGTTGACAGAGACAGTTCTGCATTCAAGAAAGGGCTGACTGTAACAACATTCTATCTTGCAAAAGGGCTTGAGTTCGATCAGGTGTTTGCGGTAAGAGGAAGAGAAGGAAATCCTCTCGAAAAACAGGCGGAGTACATCTGTGCGACGCGGGCTCTGCAGGAGCTGTACGTATATACATGTGAGGATTACAGATAAAACGGAATAATCTGCCTCCATTGTGACGTGTTATCAGGGAATCGTTCCGATAGCAGGATGTTCTTTATCAAGGAGAAACAGATCTGCGCTAAGCGACGCAGACAGTGCGTCCTATGAATATGAGACAAAAAGGAGAAGTATGAAGATTGTATTAATCACGGTAGGAAGGATTAAAGAAAAATATTTGAAAGATGCTGTCGCTGAATACAGTAAGAGGCTGAGCCGCTACTGCAAGCTGGAGATCATAGAGGTGCCTGACGAAAAGACGCCTGATCAGGCGAGCCAGGCTGTAGAGGAAAGTATAAGGGATAAAGAAGGAGAGCGAATCCTGAAATATATCAGGGATGATATGTATGTGATTACGCTGGAAATCGGAGGGAAAATGCTCTCTTCTGAAGAACTGGCAGAAAAGATGGAGACACTGGGCATACAAGGAAAGAGCAGTATTGCATTTGTGATCGGAGGTTCCATAGGACTGGGGAAAGAGGTGCTGAAGAGGTCGGATTATGCCCTGAGCTTTTCTAAGATGACGTTCCCGCATCAACTGATGCGGGTGATTCTGCTGGAGCAGGTATACCGGAGCTATCGGATTATGAATGGAGAACCGTATCATAAATAAAAGTGGCTTTTTTTGCATTTCGCACTAGCCGCCGCGCAGGCGGTTTGGTATAATAAATTGAAGTAGTCTGATAATTCAGAATTTGTTTAGGCGGGAATGTCTGATAGGGGGCTGACTGTGATTACAATATTTAATCGTAAAGAACTAATTATAACTATGGATATGAGTCGTCAGGCCAAGGTGCGTGATATCCTTTCTCAAAATGGCATTGACTATACAGTAAAAACGATAAATCCTGAGACTGCACCGATTTTGGGAAACAGGAGAGCACATACTGGCAGTTTTGGGATAAATACGAACTATTCCTATGAATATAAAATCTATGTTCATAAAAAGGATTTTGAAAAAGCTGTATCTGTATTAAAAAACAGATGCCCTGATATCCATGTAAAGAAATGAAAACTCACGGAGGAGAAAGAGTATGATACTGTACATCATCGTAGCAGCCGTCCTGCTTGTTAATGTGATAAATCCCCGGATTCTGTGGTATATCGGTTCATGGAAATATAAGACTTCTAAAAAAGAAGAACCTTCATCCGTATCCCTTTTTTGGTACAGGCTGCTTTCGGCGCTGGGATTAATGATCCTGATTTTGGTAATTTATTTTCAGCCGATGCATTTGGCTGATCTCGCTGATCCAACGTCAGAACTTTCGATCACCCGGCAGCATATATATGTCGAAAACGGTGAACCAGAGATTGATACGGAGAGCTATAACGACCTGTCAGAAGATCAGACCCAGCATATCATTGATTCTTTACAGCAGTATACCTATCGCAGGACGCCGGGCACTTTATTCTCTGACGGTTCTTTATCAGATTTAGGAGAATGGCTGATCTGTATTTACATATATAGGGACAATGAGCTTGTCAACACTGTAATCGTCTCTGATACAGGCGACATATCTGTAAATGACAGATCCTACAGTATGCAGGATTCCTCAGAGTTTATCCAGCAGATAACAGAGATTCTTTGATCTCACCCTGACGTAAGCTCAACGTAGCAATCCGCTAATTTGAAAAAACTCCCTCGGAACATTCAGACCGGTTTGGCAGATAATAATCAGGAAACCGATCATGTTTCAGAAGGGAGTTGTTTTTTATGCAATTGCAGAATGCTCATTTAGCCGTCGCATCTGTCCCGGTCCAGAGCTGGGGAGAGCTGTACGATCAGGATGCGGTGCTGAAAACAGGAACTGTTTTTAAAGATCTGGATCTTCCGTTTTTCGCAGCCGATCAGATTCCGGGAACTTTGTCTTCTCTGGAGGATTCCCTGAAGAGCCCGGAAGAAATAAGGTGGCGCGATAAAATGCTGGAAGTCCAAAAGGTCAGTTTTATGATGGATGACCTGAGGCTGTATCTGGATACGCATCCCGAAGACCAGGACGCCCTGGCTGTGTTCAGGGATGTTGTGAGACAGAGAAAGCAGACGCTGTCCGAATTTGCGGAGCAGTTTTATCCTCTGACT
>CALWQS010000147.1 GCA_944383745.1 uncultured Mediterraneibacter sp.
CATTGCTTAAAGGCTGTTTTCGACTGCGCCGGGAAGCAGGTCATAAATAGAGCAGTTGATTTTCTTTTCAAATCCTGCTTTGATCTCCAGCACTTTCTTCCAGCGGTCAACCGTATGGGGATGAACACCATATCGAATCGTCACGTCTACAAAACGCTTTTCCAGTATGCAGAAACCGGTGGGCAGCGCCAGCGCGTCACACAGCTGCACGAGCCGGTCATAATCATCGTAGACAGCGCTTTGAATGAACTTTTCCATGAAGCAGAAATCTTCTTCTGTAACATCAAAAGTTCCGATAGAAGTATGGATGTCCTGAATCATAAAAGCGTGAGAAATGCAGATCTGCGCCGCCTTTTCCCATCCCCGTTCCATACAGAAACGGTAGCCGTCGATCAAGTGGCGTTCGGAGCTCACCCCGGCATATCTTCCGATATCATGCAGCAGCCCGAAGCAGTATGCCAGGTCTGCATCCATACCCTCGCACTGGGCTGCGATATTTCTGCAGGCAAGGGCGACAAATCGGGAATGTTCGGTCCAGTTTCCCGGATTCTGTCGGCCTGCCCATGCTAATGTGGATTCTGCTGTTTTACAATTTAATTCCAAAGGAATCCCCCTTTCATCAAATACCTCCTGACAGTTCGTTTTCTTTACTATCATTATAATGCCTAAAAAGTGAATATAATATCTCTATACCGTCAATTTATATTCTTATCCTGCCATTTGTGGCGGTATTGACGCGGCGTACAGCCTGTCGCCTCCCGGAATACCTTTCCGAAATAGCTGGAATTTTCCATACCGCAGGCGATGCCCACCTCTGTGACCGGCACCTGGCTTTCCGCCAGCATCTGGCAGGCGATCTGGATGCGGTAACTTCTGATATAGTCTGCCGGAGTCATGTGCAGATGATTTTGGAAGACTCTGTAGCATTCTCTTTCACTTAGAAATACAGCCGAAGCAAGCTCGCGGATAGAAATTTTTTCGGCATAATGCTCATGGATATATACCATCATGCCTTTTACCTTGTCTGACGAGATATTTTTCGCCTGTGATTTCTCTTTCAGCAATGGAGCGCACATCTGAAACAGTTCCAGCCATATCCGGGACAGCGCTTCTCTGATCTTGAACTCGTATCCCAATTCTTTTTCTGATAATGAAAATGCATCCCGGATTAGCGCGATGACTGCCGCTTGTGCCGGATCGTCCGGGGACAGCGCGATCAATTCGATCTGTGAGGCTGTAATGACAGGGGAGATATATTTTCGTTCGATCAGGCTGCCGTGTGTTCCTGCCAGCAGCTGAGGATCGAAGATATGCAGCAGCTGTATGTTGTCCTCTGTGTGCGTCTGAATCTGAGTTTTGTGTAGCACATTGGCATTTACCATTCCGGCTGTACCGGCCGGGAACACCAGATTTTGATGCGGCGTGTAATATTTCAGTTTGCCGCTTTCCATATAGAACAGCTCAATGGCGTTATGCCAATGCCAGGGGACAAAAGGCTCGCGGTAGGAATCCAGTTCCGCCCGTGAAGCAAGGTATGGAAAGGCAGGCGTATCATAGGGAAGATTTTCCTCCTTGCTGCCGGTTTGAAACTCAAGGCTGTGGATAATTTTCATGTGATCACCTCACGTTTTGAATCTGATACTTTTCAGAAAAATTGTATCATATGGAAGAGAGAAATGCATTCGAAACTGACAATTTATACGGATAAATGGTGCATATTTTTCTGTTTTGTTTCACCATGTACGAAAAAACAAAATAGTACAAGTTTTGTGCTAAATGGTACAATTTTGAAGAAAATATGGAGATAAAATTGTAAAAAAGTAATAAAAAAATCCATGGAAAAGGAAGAGGTATAAATCTATACTATAGCTGTGCAGCAGTCTTTCGGAGGCAGCGCCGGATAAAGCCGGAAGCTGAGGACAGGGACCGCATGTATCCTGAGGCATCTGAATATGGAAGGAGAGAAGAAAATGAGGAAACAATGGAGAAAACGGGCGGCCGCATTCTGTCTGGCAGCAGCGGTGGCAGTCTCCTGCCTGCCGGCATCAGTCCCGGTTCTGGCGGCGGAAAGCGAAGGCTCGCCGGACCGGCTGGAGGTACTGGGCGGAGAGGAGACCGGGACGGCTGCGTCAGCGGAGGTTCAGAATGGGGCATTCAGCGGCGGATTTGAGCAGAGACCGGACACGGCGAATCTTACCAAGCAGGGAACGCTTGACTGGGTGAGGCTGGATTCAAAGGAGTTTGGAAGCTTCAACCGGAAGAATACGACGGAACCGGCAGTCACAGACCTGAGCCTGATCGGGACGAGCGGAGACCTGACGGGAAATGCAGAGACGAACTTTATCTACACAGATGGAATGTCGCCGGCAGAATCACCGGAAGTATGTAAGGATTCTCTGATCTTCACGGGAAGCGGGAACGGCATCCGGTTCAATTTGCCCGGAGGCAGCGAGACAAAATGCCTGGACATCTATATGGGAGCCTGGGCTGCCAAAGCAGAGGTTACGGCGGAAGTCAACGGGGAAACGGTCTATACGGCATCCTTTGAAGGAACAGATACAACGCCGGGAAGCCAGGCGGAGTACCGGACTCTCAGGCTGGATTACAGCACAGAGTCAGAAACGGATATTGTGACGGTTACAGTGCTTGTCGGCGAGGTGTATGACAGTACATGGGGGAATATCAACATCGGCGCGCTTACGCTGGGAACAGTGCGGATGGAGGACGACGGCAGCGTGATCGGAGGATCAGCAGTGACGGCGCCCGGCTCAGCTGACCTCACAGCAGAGGAAAACCTCCGTGCAGCGTTCGGTCAGCTCCGCGCGGCAGCTGGGGATACAGAAGAAGCAGGTGATTCCGGTGATAACGGAAACACTGAAAATGGCGGAAATGATCAAGGGAAGAACCACAATGGTGAGATTGGTGGAAGCGCAGACGGAAACAATGCGGATAGTTCAGGAAAAGGCAGTGTGTCAGCTAAGGAGAACACGGCAGAGAGCAGCAGTGCGCAGAAGAGCGTGAAGACAGGCGATACAGCGGCTCCGATTACAGGCGCGGCAGCGGGGATGATGCTGGCAGCGGCGGCTGGTGCAGCAGCTTACAGACGGAGAAGAGAGCGGAGATAAAGCGGTATAAGATAGAATGAGTATATCAGCTGGAAGATGTGGCTCGCATCTTTATAGAAGGCGGGGAGCAGATCAGAATCGGAGGTCAAAATTGTATAGATAACATATACAGCTGAATAACGATTTGTCTAATGACAGGCACCTGCACTATCCGAGAAAAGGTCGGATACATGCAGGTGCTTTCTTTTTTAAAAAACCACGACAAAGTGTACAAAATCGGTTATCCATCCGAGCTGTAAGGACGGGGTAAAAATCAGCATTAGCCGACAGCCTCTTCTGAATCAAAGCAGCTCTTTCGTCTTTCTGGCGAGATAAAGCGGGATATTCGTTATCTCACCGTCCCTGCGATACCCTCGTTTTGAAAAGCGGATCGCGTGTTCAGGATGGCGGTCAGCAATATACCGCTTGAATGATGGCGCGGATTTGTCTTCGCCGCCCTTTACCTCGACAGGGATGATTTCCATACCGTTCTGCAGCAAAAAGTCAATCTCTCCGGCTTTATCCGAGTGATAGCGGGGCTCTACCTCAAATTGGCCGCGAAGCTGCTGCAAGACATAGTTTTCGGTCAGAGGCCCTTTGAACTGATAATCGGCTTTCAAAAGGATCGCGCTGTTGTCGATACCAGCCATGTGTTTCAGCAGCCCTGTATCAAATAAGAACAGTTTGAATTGATCGAGCTTATCAAAGGCAGAAAGAGGATGTTCCATTTTGGAGACATTGTAGATGCGGTTGAGCATGCCGGCTGAGACGAGCCATTCAATCGCTTCTTCAAAATCCCGTGCTCTGCCGCCCTGCCGGACAGCGCCGTAGACAAACTTCTCGTTGGATTTGGCGAGCTGGGAGACAATGCTGCGGAACACCATCAGGATGCGTCCGCTGTTCACTTTCCCGTTATGCTTGGAAAAATCGTTCTCGTAGATTTCAATGAGCTCTCGCTGAATTTGGGAAACCGCAGCAGGATCTTTGTGATTTATCCAGGAGACAACACATTCCGGCATCCCGCCGATAATCAGGTAGCTGTTATAGGCTTCCAGCAGACGGTTATGGAAGATTTCCTCAATGTGCTGATCTTTCTGTATGCTTTCATAGTAAGCAAAGAGCGCAGGATCAGTCGCTTCTAAAAATTCATCAAAGTAAAGCGGGTACAGCTCAAGAAGATTGACCATGCCCACAGGATAGGACTTCGGCTGTGCAAGCAGTGTGCCGAGCAGACTTCCGGCAGCGATGATATGGTAGTCGTTCGCCTTCTCTTTGAAATATTTGAGAGTATTCAATGCTTCCGGGCACTCCTGCACTTCGTCGAAAATAATCAGGGTATCGCCGGGCAAAATTTTTTCCCCGGCAATCATGGATAACAGTTCAATAATCCGCTGTGGATTCTTGTTCGTCTCAAAAATGGATTTCAGCTCATCTTCTTCATCAAAGTTGAAGTAGACAAAGCTGTCATAGCAGTCTTGCCCGAACTCCTTCATAAGCCAGGTCTTGCCTACCTGACGAGCGCCGCGGATAATCAGAGGCTTCCGCTCCGGGTTGGCTTTCCATTTTATGAGCTGCGAAAACGCGCTTCGTTTCATGCACATCACCTCTTTATTTTGTCTGAGATTAGTATAACATATTTTTCCGAGTTTTAAACAGATTTATAACACGTTTTTCTGAGTTTTAAACAGATTTATAACACGTTTTTCCGCGATATTAGAGAGAAAAAAGCACATTTTTCGGATAACACAAAATGGATATATCTTCACTGCATACGATCAATTCGGATCATTCCCATTACATATCGGCAGCGTGTGCGAAATAGTACAAGGATACGACAAAATAGTATAAGTTTTGGGCGAAAAAGGAAAAATAGTACAATTTTCTGACCAAAATATTCATTCTATACAGAAACACAGAGGTGTATACTGATAGTGCTGGAACTATGTAACATAAAAGTTCAAAAAAATCAGCATTTCTGTCAAGATTACACAGGAAAA
>CALWQS010000148.1 GCA_944383745.1 uncultured Mediterraneibacter sp.
GGCTGGAGAAGGCGGCGAAAGCCGCGGGATGCTTCATCAAGGTGGAGACAAGAGGGTCCGGCGGGGCGAAAAATGTGCTCACCGACCAGGAGATCAAAGATGCGGACTGCATTATCATTGCGGCCGACGCCAAGGTCCCGATGGACCGCTTCCACGGGAAGAAGCTGATCGAGTGCCAGGTAACCGACGGTATCAGCAAGGCGGACCAGCTCGTGGAGAGAGCTGTCAGGGGAGACGCTCCGATATACCAGGCGGGGAATCCGTCCTCAGAGAGCGGGCAGAAGAGTTCGGGAGGCGGCGCCCATAAGATCTACACACATCTGATGAACGGGGTTTCCCACATGCTGCCCTTTGTCATCGGCGGAGGTATCCTGATCGCGCTGGCGTTCCTGATCGACGGCCTCGGCGTGGATGTCAATTCCCTTTCCGAGGAGGCAAGGGCTAATTTCGGAACGATCACGCCGGCGGCTGCCGCCCTGAAAAATATCGGCAACCTGGCGTTCGGCTTCATGCTCCCGGTTCTTGCCGGATATATCGCGTCGAGTATCGGGGACAGGCCGGCGCTGGCAGTCGGATTCGTGGGCGGTATGATCGCGGCGAACGGAAAGTCCGGTTTCCTGGGCGCGCTTGTGGCAGGCTTCCTTGCAGGATACCTGATCCTGGCGCTGAAAAAAGTGTTTTCAAAGCTGCCGGAATCCATTGAGAAGATCACGCCGGTGCTGCTGTATCCTCTGTTCGGCATCCTTCTCATCGGACTGATCATGACTTATATCGTAGAGCCGCCGATCGGAGCGCTCAACACGGGACTGAATACGGCGCTGACCAACATGAGCGGAAGCAGCAAGATCCTGCTCGGCATTATCGTCGCTGGAATGATGTCCGTCGACATGGGCGGCCCGTTCAACAAAGCGGCGTATGTGTTTGGAACAGCGTCCATCGCGGCAGGAAACTACGACATCATGGCAGCGGTCATGATCGGCGGTATGGTTCCGCCCTGCGCGATCGCCCTGGCGTCCCTCCTGTTCAAGAACAAATTCACGAAGGACGAGAGAAAGTCTGCGCCCGTCAACTTCATCATGGGCCTGGCATTCATCACTGAGGGCGCGATCCCCTATGCGGCGGCGGATCCGCTGCATGTCCTTCCTTCCTGCATCGTGGGAGCGGCGGCAGCGGGAGCGCTCTCCATGGCGTTCGGCTGCACGCTGATGGCGCCTCACGGCGGAATCTTCGTCTTCCCGGTGGTCGGCAATGCGGTCATGTATCTGGCTGCGCTCGTTGTAGGAACAGTGATAGGAGCAGTGCTTCTCGGGCTTCTCAAGAAAAAAGCGGCATAGCAGGAGCTGCGGTCAGGTGCGGACTGCAGCGCGCCGGGCGATACTGCTCACACCGGACGGCAGCTTTTGCTTGCCCGATCGGATATTTCAGTGTAAAATATAGCAAAAGGGAGATGGCTCATGCCTGCAGCTGCGGGCAGATCTCCAGAAAGAAAAACAGGAAGCGGATTCTAAGAATCCGCTTCCTGTCGCACGTATATGAAAGGGGGCATGGACAATGCTGACAGAGACAAGACAGGAAGAGATCCTCAGACTGCTGAAGGAAAAAGGAAGCGTCACAGTGACAGAGCTGACGGAACATTTCGGAGCTTCCGAGTCCACCATACGGCGCGATCTCAATGCGCTTGACAAGAAAGGCGCGCTTGTGAAGGTCTTCGGGGGAGCCGTGCAGGCGGAAGAGACGCTCAGCACGAAGGAAGAAAAGGTGTCGCTCAGGGAGGAACTGAACCGGGAAGAGAAGATCAGGATCGCCAGATACGCGGCGGCACTGGTCGGGCCGGAGGATTTTGTCTATCTGGATGCAGGGACGACGACAGGGTACATGATCCCTTTCCTCACAGAGCGGACGGCAGTGTTCGTGACGAACGCGGTTTCCCATGCTCTGCAGCTTTCCGAGAACGGGTTCCGCGTGATCCTGATCGGCGGGGAGCTCAAGGCGGCGACCGAGGCGATCGTGGGAAACGAGGCTTATGCCAATCTCCAGAAGTATAATTTTACGAAAGGATTTTTCGGAACGAACGGTGTGGGAGAACTCTCCGGTTTTACCACGCCGGATATCAACGAGGCGATGATCAAGAAGTGCGCGATGCAGCACACCCGTGAGCGGTATGTGCTCTGCGACGGCAGCAAGTTCCACCTGACAAGCCCGGTGAGCTTCGGCGGATTCATGGAGGCGCAGATCATAACGGACCGGACGCCGGGCGGGGAATATGCGGACTTCGGCAATATTATCGTCGCATCTTTCCAGTGACTGCTTCAGCGGCGGCAGAAAATCTGTTGTTGCAAAATACTTTGACATTTGCTATTGTAGTATTCCAGAGGAAGGTGATGCGGTATGACATATGTCCGGGGTGATTCCTGTTATATTTTGGATGAAGAGAACAATATCATTATGGCAAAAGTTGTCGGACGAAAAGGAAACGGTTATCTTCTGGAACGTGTAGGCATATGCGGAACTCTTTTTAAAGAAGCCAAGGATATGTTCCGTTCCGAGGAGGAAGCGGAGAGGAATAAGAAACCGCTGCCGCCGAAGATCAAAGTGCAGCTGTCGGATTATTAGACGGGAGGACGAGAGATTTGAAGATCCTGATCATAGACGGCCAGGGAGGCGGGCTCGGACGCCAGCTGGTAAGCGCAGTGAAAGAAAAATATCCGGAGAACGAGATCCTCGCAGTGGGGACGAACAGCGCGGCGACCAACGCCATGCTGCGCGCCGGCGCGGATCAGGCCGCTACAGGGGAGAATTCCGTTGCCGTTGCGTCCGAAAGAGCAGATGTGATTATGGGACCGATTGGCATCGTGATCGCGGACTCCATGCTCGGAGAGATCACTCCGCGGATGGCGCTTTCCGTCGGGCAGAGCCGGGCGAAGCGGATCCTGATCCCGGTCAATCTGTGCGACAATATCGTAGTCGGAGTGAATGAGATATCAATGACGAAGAATGTCCAGAATGCGGTTGAGGCGCTCGGAGCGCTTATGCGATAGAGAACCGGCAGGAAGCCGGTCGGCACGGCAGAAGCCGGGGAAGCATGAGCCCTTCAGAGATGTTTCCGCAGCAGTCTCGGAAATGAGCGCGGAACAAAAAAGAAGAGATAAACGGAAAATAGAACAAAGCGCAGAAATTCTGGTACCACGAAGGTATCTGCTTTCAGAGGAAGGCAGGTATCTTCTTTTTGTGCGATGCGGAAGACGATGCAATGCCGCCTGATCAGGCGGAGGAATGGAGAAGTGAGATGACGTTAGAAGAATTTTTTAAGACGGCGCCGAGAGCGGCGCTCGCCTTTTCCGGGGGCGCGGACTCGGCGTTCCTTTTGTGGGCTGCCTCCCATTACGGCTGCGACGTCCATGCCTACTATATCAACACAGTGTTCCAGCCGGAGTTTGAACTGGCAGACGCGCGCAGGCTTGCTCTGCAGCTGAGCGTGCCACTGACAGTGATCGAGGCGGATATCCTGTCCGTGCCGGAGGCAGCCGCCAACGGTCCTGACAGGTGCTATCACTGCAAGCGCGCGATTTTCACCTGTCTGTGGGAAGCGGCGAGAAAGGACGGGCATACGCTTCTGCTGGACGGGACGAATGCATCCGACGACGCCGGAAGCCGCCCGGGAATGCGGGCGCTGAGAGAGCTGGAGGTACGCTCGCCCCTGCGGGAGTGCGGCGTGACTAAGGCGGAGGTGCGGAGATTGTCGGAGGAAGCCGGGCTGTTCACGTGGGATAAGCCGGCGTACGCCTGCCTTGCCACCCGTGTGCCCACCGGCACTTTCATCACCCGGGAACGGCTTGGGCGCGCAGAGAGGGCGGAAGAAGTCCTGGCGCAGATGGGATTTCGGGACTTCCGGGTGCGCCTGCTGGAGGATGGCGCCTGCATTCAGGTGACAGCTGGACAGATGCACCTTGCCTTTCAGAAAAGAGAGAAGATCATCGATGCCTTGAGAGCTGACTTCTCCAGGGTCCTGCTGGATCTGGAGGAGCGGAAGGCTTCAGAACAGGAGGGACAGGATGGACAATAAGTACGATATACTGCAGCTGCTGCGCAGCGTGGCGGACGGCTGCACGGCGCCGGAGGACGCGCTGCTGAAGCTGAAGGAGGCGCCGTTCGAGGATCTCGGCTATGCCAGGATCGATTACCACCGCAGCGTCCGGCAGGGCGCGGCGGAAGTGATCTACGGCGCGGGGAAGACGCCGGAACAGATCGCAGGGATCGCGTCCGCGATGGGAGGCAGAGGATGCCGGAATATCCTGATCACCCGGGTGGGGCAGGAGACGGTGGATCTCCTGCCGGATTCGATCCCTCTGGAGTACCATGCTTCCGCCAGGCTGGCGGTGGCTTATCCGGAGGAGAGGCCCCGGCGGGGAAATATCGTGGTCGCCACCGGCGGGACGAGCGATATCCCGGTGGCGGAGGAAGCCGCGCTGACTGCCGAGGCGATGGGCAATCGCGTCACGCGGCTCTATGATGTGGGCGTGGCGGGGCTTCACCGCCTGCTGTCAAGCCTGGATGTGCTGATGAGCGCCAGATGTATCATCGCCGTGGCGGGGATGGAAGGCGCGCTTGCGTCGGTGGTCGGCGGCCTGGCGGACTGCCCGGTGATCGCTGTGCCGACCAGCGTCGGCTACGGGGCAAGCTTCGGCGGCCTGTCGGCGCTGTTATCCATGCTTAATTCCTGCGCATCCGGATGCAGCGTGGTGAATATTGACAACGGATTCGGCGCTGGATATCTTGCCAGCCGGATTAATCAGATGGAAGGATTGAAGGAGGAGTAAAAGGATGAGGACACTTTACATAGAATGTAAGATGGGAGCGGCAGGGGACATGCTTATGGCGTCCCTCTATGAGCTGCTGGAGGACAAACAGGGATTTCTGGATACGATGAACGGACTCGGGCTTCCCGGCGTACAGGTGGAAGCGCAGAAAAGTTCTTCCTGCGGGATCGCGGGAACTCACATGAAGGTGACGGTGAACGGAGAGGAAGAGCTGGAGCCCGGCGGGCATGAACAGGACGCAGAACTGAAGCCCGGCGGCGGGCATGGACAGGAAGCAG
>CALWQS010000149.1 GCA_944383745.1 uncultured Mediterraneibacter sp.
CGGTACGCGCCGTGGAGATGATCGTGTCAGGCGATATCGAAGGCGCTATGAACGAATTTAACAGGAAGAAGAAAGAGGAAAAGTAAAAAAGGCAGGGTGAGTGAGATGCAGGCTTTTTTGGCGCCGCTGGGGGAACTGGCGGATTACCAGGAAATGCTGAAAAACAGAAGGAAGGGCGAGGGGATCATACAGGCGGCGGGCTGTGTAAATTCACAGAAAACGCACCTGATGTACGCGCTTGGCGATGGCTGTGAGTACAGAGTCATCGCTTTTTCAAGTGAGGAAAAGGCGAAAAAAGCATATGATGAATATCGTTTTCTGACAGAGAATGTATACATGTATCCGGCACGGGATCTGCTGTTCTACCATGCGGATATCAAAGGAAAGCTGCTGACAGACCGGAGGATGGAGGTGCTCAGGGCCCTGCTTGAGAAAGCGCCGGGAGAAGAGATCACGGTGATCACTACAATGGACGCGTTCCTGGACGGGCTGCCGTATCCGGAGGAAGTGCACGGGCACAGGATCCGGATCGCAGGAGGGGATACGGTTGATTTTACGGACTTCCAGTCAAAGCTTGCGGAGCTCGGCTATGAGAGGGAAAGCCAGATCGAGGGACCGGGGCAGTTTGCCGTGCGAGGGGGCATTCTCGACGTCTTTCCGCTTACAGAAGAGCTCCCTGTCAGGATCGAACTGTGGGGAGATGAGATCGATTCGATCCGGAGCTTTGACGTGGAGAGCCA
Source organism: uncultured Mediterraneibacter sp. (assembly GCA_944383745.1). GTDB lineage: Bacteria > Bacillota > Clostridia > Lachnospirales > Lachnospiraceae > Mediterraneibacter. The sequence goes on from CALWQS010000149.1 coordinate 741, forward strand.
GCGCTCTGTGGAAAATCTGGAGGAAGTGACGATCTATCCGGCGTCGGAAAACTGGGAGGAAGGACTGGGAAATGTCTCTTTCCTCGATTATTTCCCGAGAGAGAAGACCCTTCTGTTCCTGGATGAGCCGCTTCGCCTTCAGGAAGAAGGGGAGGCGGTCGAGAAAGAGTATTTCCACAGCAGAGAGAGCCGGCTGGAAGCAGGGATGGAGGAAGAAGAGGAAGGCCTCACCGTATTTGAGACCAGAGCAGTGATAGAGAAGATGAACCGGTACAGTGGTTTCGGCTTTACGACGCTTGAGTCGAAGTGCGGCATGTTCAAGGTGCGGGAGACGTACAGTATCCAGACAAAGGGCGTGAACCCGTACAACAGCAGCTTCGAGCTCCTGACCCGCGACCTGAAGCGGATGAAGCGGAACGGATACCGCGTGGTGCTTCTCTCAGGCTCACGGACAAGGGCAAAGCGCCTGGCGGAGGACTTAAGAGACTATGACCTGAGCAGCTTCTACAGCGAGGACATGCAGCGCCAGGTCAATCCGGGAGAGATCATGGTGTCCTGCGGATATGTGGAGGAAGGATACGAGTATCCCATGCTCAAGTTTGTCGTGATCGCGGAGTCGGATATCTTCGGAAGAAAAAAGAAAAAGAAGAAACGGCGCCGTGCATACGAGGGACAGCGGATCCAGGACTTTGCAGAACTCAAGCCCGGCGACTATGTCGTCCACGAGAACCACGGACTCGGTATCTATCAGGGCATCGAGAAGATGGAAGTGGATAAAGTTACGAAGGATTATATGAAGATCTCCTATGCGGAAGGCGGAATCCTCTACATCCCGGTGGCGCAGATGGATCTGATCCAGAAGTATGCCGGGGCGGACGCGAAGAAGCCGAAGCTGAATAAACTCGGAACCGCCCAGTGGGGAAAGACGAAGAGCCAGGTGAAGAAGGCGGTGCAGGCTGTGGCGAAGGACCTGGTAGAGCTCTATGCGGCCAGGCAGCAGTCGGAGGGATTCGTCTACGGGCCGGACACAGTCTGGCAGAAGGAGTTCGAGGAGATGTTCCCTTTTGAAGAGACGGAAGATCAGCTCCAGGCAATTGAGGACACGAAGCATGATATGGAGAGCACGAAGATCATGGACCGCCTGATCTGCGGGGATGTGGGGTACGGCAAGACAGAGATCGCCATCCGCGCCGCATTCAAGGCGGTACAGGAGGGAAAGCAGGTCGTTTATCTGGTGCCCACCACCATCCTTGCCCAGCAGCACTATAACACGTTCGTCCAGAGACTGAAGGATTTCCCGGTCCGAATCGATCTTCTGTGCAGGTTCCGGTCCTCATACCAGCAGAAGAAGACGGTGGAGGATCTGCAGAAGGGGCTTGTGGATATTGTCATCGGCACGCACCGAGTGCTCTCGAAGGACGTGTCTTACAAAGACCTGGGCCTGCTTATCATCGATGAAGAGCAGCGGTTCGGCGTGACGCACAAGGAAAAGATCAAAAAGCTCAGGGAGAATGTGGATGTCCTCACGCTCACGGCGACTCCCATCCCGCGCACGCTCCACATGAGCCTGATCGGAATCCGGGACATGAGCGTGCTGGAGGAGGCGCCTCAGGACAGGATGCCCATCCAGACCTATGTCATGGAGTACAATGACGAGATGGTCCGCGAGGCCATCGAGAGAGAGCTCTCCAGGGGCGGACAGGTCTACTATGTCTATAACCGTGTCAGCGACATTGCGGATGTGGCCGGACGGGTCCAGAAGCTCGTGCCGGAGGCGAATGTCTCTTTCGCCCACGGGCAGATGAACGAACGCCAGCTGGAAGACATCATGTATGACTTCATCAACGGGGACATCGACGTGCTGGTGTCCACCACGATCATTGAGACAGGACTGGACATCCCCAATGCAAATACGATGATCATCCAGGACGCGGACCGGTTCGGCCTCTCCCAGCTCTACCAGCTGAGAGGAAGAGTGGGGCGCTCAAACAGGATGGCATATGCGTTCCTTCTCTACCGCAGGGATAAGCTCTTAAGAGAAGTGGCGGAGAAGCGTCTCGCCGCTATCCGCGAGTTCACGGACCTGGGCTCTGGGATCAAGATCGCCATGCGGGATCTTGAGATCAGAGGTGCGGGGAATCTCCTCGGGGAAGCCCAGAGCGGGCATATGGAGGCGGTAGGGTATGACCTCTACTGCAAGATGCTTAATGAGGCGGTCCTTCAGCTGAAAGGGACTGGGGAGGAAGAAAACTACACGACCACTATCGATATCGACGTCGATGCATATATTCCGGAGTCTTATATCAAGAACGAGTATCAGAAGCTCGATGTGTACAGAAGGATCGCTGCCATCGAGACAGAGGAGGAGATGGACGATATGACGGAGGAGCTGATCGACCGGTTCGGCGATATCCCGAAGAAGGTCCAGCAGCTCCTTCATATCGCGGCGCTGAAAGGCCTGGCTCACTCCGCCTATGTGACGGCAGTGGAGCAGAAAGGGCAGGACTATCAGTTTACCATGTATGAGAAGGCGAAAATTGATGCTCAGAAGATCCCTGCGCTGCTTAGGAGCTATGGAAATAAGCTGGTCTTCAAGGCGGAGGCGCCTCCGTATTTTCTGTATCAGAAGCGGGGGAGGAGCGGAAAAGAGACGGGACAGGACGTACTCCAGCTGCTGAGGAAGATACTGGAGGATATCCGCGGCCTGCGTACGGTGTGAACAGTAACCGGTCGGGATGCAACTATGTAGATTTTGTGATTTCCACTTGTTAGAATGCCCAAAACGGAGTATAATAATCGAGAATGTTGTGAGCACTCTGACGGGATGCTCAAGTAAGTGTACTTAGGAGGATATTATGATGCGATTAGGAAAAAGAGCGGCGGTTGTCACAGCTGCGGGAGTTCTGGCAGCAGTGTCCGTGACAGGCTGCAGCGGCTCTATCGATACAGATGCGGTTGTGGCTACGGTTGGCGATGAGGAGATTACGCTCGGAGTTGCGAACTTTTATGCCAGGCTTACACAGGGAGACTATGAGACCTATTACGCAAGTATGATGGGAATGGCCGCGGAAGATATGTGGGCGCAGGAGTTCGACGAGGATACTACATTTGAAGAGCAGATCAAGGATAGTATTATGGAAAGCCTTGAGGATATGTACGTCCTCTCACAGCATGCGGCAGATTACGACATCGCTCTGACAGAAGAAGAGAAGAGTGCGATTTCAGATGCTGCGGAGCAGTTCGAGGCGGACAATACGGATGCGGCGAAGGAAGCTGTATCCGGTTACAAGAAAGACATTGAAAAGGTTCTCGAGCTTGCTACAATTCAGAATAAGATGGACAGCGCGATGAAGGAAGGCGTGGATGAGGAAGTATCCGACGAGGAAGCGGCGCAGAAGAGCATGCAGTATGTTCTCTTTTCCTACACGTCCACGGATGATTCGGGAAATTCGACAGAACTGACGGATGAAGAGAAGGAAGAACTCAAGACGACGGCTCAGAGCCTTGCAGACAGGTCGGCGGCAGGGGAAGACTTTGCGGCGGTGGCTTCGGAGCTGGGAGCTGAGGCGCAGACAGCCACGTTCGATTCAGAGAGTACAAGCCCAAGCGAGGACCTGATCGCAGCGGCGGACGCCCTGCAGAATGAGGGAGATGTCACCGGACTCGTAGAGACAGACAGCGGGATCTATGTCGCAGAGCTGACAAGCCTTCTTGACCGCGAGGCGACAGATGCAGAGAAAGAGACGATCGTAGAGCAGCGCAGACAGGATCAGTATGATTCTCTGCTGGAAGAGTGGAAGGATGCGGTCGAGATCGAGGTGAACGACAGAGTCTGGGATAAAGTAGACTTTATCGATCAGGGAGTTACAGTCGTGACGCCGGAGGAAGAAGACGGCACAGCAGAGGATTCCGGAACGGACGCGTCGACCGACGGTACAGAAAGCTCGGATGGAACCGATGGAACAGACGCATCGGGAACCGATGCAGAGGCAGACAGCACTGCGGACAGCGCAGAATAGAGCAGATAAAAAGATTGAAAGAAGAGCGCCGGGAAATGGCAGGGGAGCATAAAGAAGTATTGTAAAAATACTGACCTATGCCAAGTGAACGGGAAATGAGAAAACTCTATGCGAATGGATAAACCATTTTCATAGAGTTTTCTTTTGCTTATTTCAAATCTGTAAAAAATAATCAGTCCCCAAACCTTTCACGAAGTTTATTTAAGAATAACTCCGTCGCAGAGGAAAATAACTGATATTTTTTCCAGATGATATTTAAGCCTGAATCCAGCCGTGGTTCCAGCGGACGGAAGCAAAGATTGCTGCTTT
>CALWQS010000150.1 GCA_944383745.1 uncultured Mediterraneibacter sp.
CGGCAAATGTGATCCTGAAGTACTGGGACAGGAAGTACAAAAGGACGGCAGACCTTGTAGTGATCGAAGGCCCGGAAGCAGGCGGACATCTAGGATTTAAGAAGGAGGAACTCGGCGCGTATACGAAGGAGTCCTATGACGATGAGATCCGTAAGATCATAGCCACGGTAAAAAGATATGGTGAGAAGTACGGGATGGATATTCCCGTCGTTGTCGCAGGCGGCATCTATGACAGCAGCGATGTAAAGCATGTCATGGAGCTTGGAGCTGACGGTGTTCAGGTTGCCACAAGGTTTGTGACTACAGAGGAATGCGATGCGGATATCCGGTATAAGCAGGCGTATATCGATGCGTCGGAGAATGACATCAGGATTGTGAAGAGTCCGGTCGGAATGCCTGGAAGGGCGATCATGAACACATTTATGGAGCGCGTGATGGGCGGGGAGAAGATTCCTCACAGCCCATGCCACAGATGTCTTGCAAAATGCAGTCCGGCAGATATCCCGTACTGTATTACAGACGGCCTGATTGAGGCGGTAAAAGGAAATATTGAAAAAGGACTTCTTTTCTGCGGCGCGAAAGCATGGAAAGCCGACAGGATCGAGAAAGTCAGCGATGTTATTCAGGCGCTGTTCGCCTGAAGGAAAGGAGGAGAACCGAGGTGGATGCATATGAGACGATTAACGATACGCTGGTCAGCCTGTTCAAGGACATATTGAAGCTGGAAGAAGAGGCGATCATAACCGGAGAATTCAGCGATATTACAAACAATGATATGCATATCATCGAGGCGATCGGACTTTCGGGAAAAAGTACGATGTCAGCAGTTGCGAAAAAGCTGGGAATTACTGCAGGATCGCTCACCTCTGCTGTCAACAGCTTGGTGAACAAGAAGTATGTGCTGCGCAAGAGGAGCCAGGAGGACAGGAGGGTCGTGTTTATCGGCCTGACTCCGAAGGGGGTAAGGGCATATGACCATCACAGGGAATATCACAGGCAGATGACCAACGCGGTTATCCAGCGGCTCGGTGAAGAAGAGATCCCTGTCCTTCTGAAAACGCTCAAGGGATTGTCCGATTTTTTCAGAGGATACCAGGAAATGGAGAAAAAAATTTGACGTTTTCAAAAAAATGAGGTACAATCTCGTTGGAACTGTGAGATTATGGAATAGATTTCTAAGCGGCGCTGACTGTATTGAAGGCGGTCAGAGTCAAAAAATACTTGGTTGTATTATTTTAGGAGGGAACAAGTATGGTAGCAAAGAAAACAAGTTCAGAAACAAAGGCAGCAGCGGAAAAGACCGTAAAGGCTGCAGACGTGAAGACTGCCGCTGCGGCACCGGCAGAAAATAAGACAGCGAAGAAAGAGACATCGGCGGCAAAGGCAATCGAGACAAAGAAGGATACAACAAAGAAGCTTGAGACAAAAGCAGGCGTTCTGGTAGATACACCGGAAGAGAAGGCAGCTGAGAAGAAAGCTCCGGCTAAGAAGGCGGCTGCGAAGAAGACAGCGGCTAAGAAGGCTCCGGCTAAGAAGGCTGAGCTGAAGACAGAGATGTACCTTCAGTTCTACGGAAAAGAGTATTCCGATAAAGAGATCCTTCAGAAGGTGAAAGAGATCTGGACGAAAGTGCTGAAGAATAAAGTAGGCGACATGAAAGATGTTAAGATCTATCTGAAGCCGGAAGAGTCAAAAGCATATTATGTGATCAACGGCGACACGACAGGTGAAGTAAACCTGTAATAAGCCGGTACATGTACAGCCTCTGTGCACGGGCGGGACCCGCGTGCAGAGGTTTTTTCATTTGTGCTTTTTTACGGAAATTTTTGCGGCTGTCTCTTTGCGCTGCAAAGTGTTATAATAGGAACAGGGTCCGCGGACGGAACGGACCGGAAGGAGGTCTCAGCAGAGATGGAAAAACACAGATCAGAAGCAGCGGGAAGCTCAGAAGAGAAAGCGCGTCTCGAAAAGCAGATCCGGTTCATTGTCGAGGTGGATAAGGTGAAGAATATTTTCCGGCAGACATATCTTGCCGACGGAAAACGGAAGGAGAATGACGCAGAACATTCCTGGCATCTGGCGCTTATGGCAGTGCTTTTAAAGGAGCACATGAAGGAAGAGGCAGATCTTGAGAAGGTGATGATCATGGTGCTGATCCATGATCTGGTGGAGATCGACGCGGGAGATACGTATGCCTATGATGAAAAGGGCGCCCTGACAAAGAGGGAGAGGGAAGTAAACGCAGCAGAGCGTATCTTTGGGCTTCTGCCGGAAGACCAGGGCGGATATTTCAGGGAGCTATGGGAGGAATTTGAGGCGTATGAGACGGCGGAGGCAAAGTTCGCGCATCTGCTGGACAATTTTCAGCCGCTGCTGCTTAACGACGCGTCGGGCGGAAAGAGCTGGCAGGAGCATGGCGTACACAGGTCACAGCCGATGAAGCGGAATGAGCGGATACCGGAGACGTCGGAGATCATATGGGAAAAGATCCGGGAGATCTTCGACAGACATGTTGAGAAAGGTACTCTTATGGAAGATTAACGGAGGCGGAAACAATGTATGAGAAAGAGACAGAACAGCTTCAGAAAATAATAGACGACAGCAGCAGAATTGTTTTTTTCGGCGGTGCAGGCGTGTCGACGGAGAGCAATATTCCGGATTTCCGCAGCGCGGACGGCATCTACCATCAGAAATATAAATACTCGCCGGAGCAGGTGGTGAGCCACAGTTTCTTCATGCAGTACCCGGAGGCTTTTTATGAGTTCTATAAAGAGAAGATGATGATACTGGACGCGAAGCCGAACCCGGCGCATCTGAAGCTGGCGGAGCTGGAGAAGGCAGGAAAGCTGACCGCAGTAGTGACGCAGAATATAGACGGGCTGCATCAGGCGGCTGGGAGTAAAACGGTATATGAGCTGCACGGGAGCATCCACCGGAATTACTGTATGGACTGCGGAAAGTTCTACAGTGCGGAATATGTGAAAAAATCCGACGGTATTCCGCGGTGTGAATGCGGCGGGATCATCAAGCCTGATGTGGTGCTGTATGAGGAAGGCCTGGACAGCCGCACCATCCAGGGAGCCGTGCAGGCGATCGCGGAGGCGGATACGCTGATCATCGGGGGCACATCGCTTGTGGTATACCCTGCGGCTGGATTTATCGATTATTTCCGGGGAAAGCATCTTGTGGTGATCAATAAGTCGGAGACCGGGCGGACAGTGCGGGCAGAGCTTACGGTCTCAGCCCCGATCGGGGAGATACTCGGCAGGATTGCGGTGAGATGAGCAGAGAGAGAACCGGGGAGAGGCTTGGGAAGAGAAAGAACCGAAGAGAATGATACGAAAGAAAAGAGGGAGCACAGGACGTCTGAGATCCGGTGCTCCCTCTTTCTGACAGCGGGTTTAAAAAATGATGTAAGTGCAGATAATATCACACAAGAAGATAACTGCCAGAACAGCAGCCGTGCTGTATACTGCCCTGTCGGACAGCTTAGAGCAGAGCCTGCGGAACAGCGGCTGCAGCAGATAGAGAAATACCATTCCTCCGATGCCGAAGCGGATACTTGGATTCAGTGCGATACGGCCTTCGAAGTTAAAGGCGAATCTGCGATAGTCCCAAAGCCAGCCCCCGGTGGTAAACTCCATGATATAGCTGCCGATCAGTTCCACGACGGTTGTGATCACGACGATCCCGATGAAGACCAGGAACGGGGTGATCAGAAGCTTTCCGGCGTAGATCCGGCGTTTCTGCAGCCAGGACAGCGACAGGATGAGGATCAGCGCCCCGAAGCCGTATATCACGCAGTATGGGCCAAATAAAACGCCTCTGTTGGAAAAACCCCAGCGATAGACCACGACTTCAAGAAAGACTTCGTAAATCCATCCGAGAACAGAGTACATCATAAAGTAGATAAAATATTCCGCGCCAGTGCGCAGTTTGTTTTTCTTCATTTTCCCTCCCCTAAATTACAGCAGTTCCGGTCAGCGGGACCATCTTCCGGAAGCGCCGCATGGGAGCACGAGTCCGGATTCGGTCACAGGGAGCCCGATCTCCTGAGAGTCCACAGTTCCGTTCCAGGGCTTCAGCTCTGTGGCGATCATATAGGTCAGCACTGCAGGCGCAAGGCCCGTCGTGTAAGAATTGACGAGGAAGAACAGGGCGTCCTCCGACAGGATCTTTGTACAGAGCTTAATGAGCGGATGAATCATGTCCTCGATTTTCCAGATCTCGCCCTTTGGTCCCCTGCCATAGGACGGCGGATCCATGATGATGGCGTCGTATTTGTTCCCGCGCCGGATCTCCCGCTCCACGAACTTCACGCAGTCGTCCACAAGCCAGCGGACCGGCGCGTCTTTGAGCCCGGAGGAGACTGCGTTCTCCTTCGCCCATCCGACCATACCTTTGGAGGCGTCCACATGTGTTACCTGTGCTCCGGCCGCCGCCGCCGCAAGGGTGGCGCCGCCTGTGTAGGCGAACAGGTTCAATACTTTGACGGGACGTCCGGCGCTGCGGATCTTTTCTGAGAACCAGTCCCAGTTCACAGCCTGCTCAGGGAAGAGCCCCGTGTGCTTGAAGCTGAACGGCTTCAGGTTGAAGGTGAGAGAGCCGTAACGGATCTGCCACTGCTTCGGAAGGCTGAAAAACTCCCACTCTCCGCCGCCTTTTTTACTCCGATGATAATGTCCGTTCATATGCTTCCATCCGCGGGACTTCCGCGGGGTATCCCAGATGACCTGGGGGTCCGGGCGGACAAGGATGTAGTCTCCCCAGCGCTCCAGCTTCTCGCCTTTTGAACAGTCGATGACTTCATAATCTTTCCAGTTATCTGCAATCCACATTTGATCTGATCCTTTCCTGATGCCTGCTCAAAAAGGATGAACAGCAGGCGTTTTCGTTCAACTGATTATAACACACAGAGGGGGAAAGAGGAATCAGAAGTTATCATTGATTCTTTTTCCGGATTTTGCTACCATGAAATAAGAGCGGCGGAGCC